>DASZOW010000070.1:0-2924 GCA_035550615.1 Puia sp. | reverse complement strand
CGCACCGAGCCCATGGTCAATCCGCTGAGCTGGCCGTCCAGGTGCGCAAAGAGGTCGCGGTCCACTACCCGGTCGATATCCGCTTTGGTCTCCGTGGAGTAGGAGCCGGTTGTAGAGGCTATCTTCACTTGTTCATATCCGTTATTGAACGAGGTCGAAAGCGTGTAGGGGGGCAAAGTGTCGTAGGCCCCGGACCGGGAGGTGATGCGCGAAACATGCGGGCTGTCGGGTTTTACCGCTGCCGATGTCCTGAGCGGGAAGATATCCACAAAAAGCGTATCCTTATACCATGAGTCGTGAAACCCCAGTGATAGACGTTGGAGAATTTGCGTCAGGACGACTTCGAGCGGCTGCGCCTTGACGCGAATATCGATATGCCGGTATTTGTGCGGGTCGGTTAAGGAGCTGAAGATGACGGGGGCCTTCTTTGCCAGCGTATCGAGGATCTTTTGCAACGTAGTGTTGCGCAGATGCAGCGTTATCGGCGGGATCTTCCTGCCGCTGCCGGATGGAACAGACATCTTCGATGTCGCCCTTATCCCGGAAACATGGTCGGGTTGGGCATAGCCACTGATGCCCCAAAACAGGACAAATGCCAGCAAGGCAAAGCAACTTCTCATTGACACAGCGTTTGGTTAGTAACAGCAATAGGCCGGTCCACCCGCAAGGGGTAGACCGGGACCAAGGTTCAATGGCGATGGCTTTTGATCAGTGCCACACGTATACCGTGCCGGCATCTATTCGATAGTGGAACCCGGCCGCTTGCGACAACCGCCCCACCAATGTATCCAGAGATTGCTTTCGATAGCCGATCAGACTATAGACAGTGTCCCTGATCGGCCGTTTATCCGTATGGACGACCCGCGCATCATACCAGCGTCCAAGATCGTCGAGGATCTGATCCACCGGCTCCTGCTTGAAATCGAACTTCCCATCCTTCCAGCTGGAAGCCGCACCACTCCGGCCCTCCAGTTTGTGTACACCGTTATCATCGAGCATCACCGCTTCACCGGGGTCGAGCGTCGTCAGGACCTGGCCGCCTTTCTCCAATTGTATCTTGCCCTGGTCCAGCGCCGCCAGGATATGGCCGCCCTCATAGGCCTTCACATTGAAACGCGTCCCCAGGCAGATGATGTTCAGCATATTCGCCTCCCCTCGCTTCACATGCACCACAAAGGGTCTTCCCACCCCCATCTCCCCATGTCCCGGCGCCACATCGAAGTACGCTTCACCCGTCAGCGTCACTTCCCGCGACAAACCGCCATTGCAGGCATACAGTTCGAGCTTCGAGCCGGCGTTAAGACTGACGACCGTCCGATCCGCGAGCACGGCCGTATACCAGGCGCCCTTCGGCGTTCGTAAAATGCCCGCGAGCTCCTTGTCCGCGCCAGGAGCACCTGCGCCAGGGGCGCCTGCGCCAAGAGCACCAGCGCCAGCAGCATCCCGGCCATCCGCGTCCCCGCGCCCCTCCGCAGTAATCACGATCTTCCCATCTTCCGTCTTCGAAAAATGCAGCCCGCCGCGCGAGCCGATAAACCCAAGCGCCAGATTCGCCAGCTCCAGAACAGGTCCGCCGGCTAGTTGGAGACTGGCGCCGTAGCCAGCCGGGCTTAGAGGTTCATGGACATAGACCGGCGTCCCGTTCCGGTTGTTTTGAAGCGGCAGACGAAAAAGCGTAGTCACCACCAACACCAGGATCACAAACCCCAGGGAAAAATTAATGGCCAGTCTGCGATGATTCCCGATCCATATCCTGAACCGGTTAAGCCGCGGAAATACCCAACCCGTGCGGTTACCCGTATTCGTTGGTCCCATCTTCAAGAGCTCCGGCTCGCGTTCTACCAGCTCCTGCCAGGCGATCTCGGGATCGACGTATTCATAGTCTTCCAGTATCCGTGCAAAACGTTCCGGATCATCGATCTCTTCCATGATGGAACGGTTCACCTCGGATTCGGCCACCCATTCATCGAGGATCGCCTGCTCTTTCGGCGTCAAGCCCTCGGTTAGATATTTTGCTATCAACCGCACTATATAAGATTGGTCATACCTCATACTGTTGTGTTGAATTATTATCTGGATGCTTTATGATAGAGCGAAGATGAATTCCCGTTTTACTATCTATCGACCGATTTTTTTTCAGGAATTTATACAGCCCGCGTACGCCTTTGTTTTTTGTGGTATAAAGACTGCTGAGCTTGATGCCGAGCTGGACTGCAAGATCCTTTGCCGGGATATCGAGTAGGAAATGGTTGATGAGAATGATGCGCTGTTTTCTCGTCAGCTTTGCCATCCCAAGGCTGATCCCATCCCAGATCATTTCATCGACCATTGCCACCGTCATCAGCGGATCTTCCTCTATCGTCTGACATTCCAGGGAATACCGGAGAATATTCCGTTTGTCTCTGGTCCTTTTGCGCAGATAGTCGATGCAGTCATGTTTTACCGAAATGTATAGTAAGCTGGTGATCTTCTTCTCCGCGAAATCCACACCTTTGTCCCGCAGTTCCATAAAGACCTCCGACACGATCGCATTGGCATCGCCCGGATCCTTGATGATCCCCATGGCAAACAGACACAGATTCTTGAAGTGTTTGCAAAACGCTTCCCTGAACACAAGGTCGTCAACAAGCCTCTTCATAATGGCAAAGCATTTTAGTTACCGAATGGAATAGGCGTTCACTGCGCCCTCACTGCAGAATAGTTACAGCTATTGCTATAGCGATCCCGCCCGCCGTTTTAACTATTTTCCGTTCAACTTTTTTTTCAGCATCATTACCGATTGCCTAACGCCGCCCATATCCGCAGCGAAACCCGCGGTCTCACCGTCCACTCCGGTTCACGGAGATCGGGCAGCGGCGGCGTCCCCGGAAGCCGTGCCACCTTTTCCTGTATCAGGTTCCACGAGGTCTTCTTGTCGGCCTCCT
>DASZOW010000069.1:0-9584 GCA_035550615.1 Puia sp. | reverse complement strand
GCTCCCTGCCGACTCCGCTGCGCGGCCGGCGCTGATAGAACAAAAAGAAAAATACGAGCGTCAGCTGTTTCCGCTCTGTAAAAAGCTCGTTGAAGAATGGCCGGCGATCGTCGTTCGTTATCAGCAGGAGAATTTCGAATACGATGTCCGCGGCAGGATCATTCGCCAACCGCTCTACTCCGAGTCGCTCTCGGGTCTTCAGATCCCGCGTATCACGCTCCCCCGTTTCAGGGACTGGGGGGACATCCTCCGATGGCGGCTACAGGAAAATCTACCCGGTAAGTTTCCATATACGGCCGGCGTTTTCCCGCTTAAACGTTCGGAGGAGGACCCTACCCGGATGTTCGCCGGCGAAGGTGGTCCCGAACGTACGAACAAGCGCTTTCATTATGTTTCGGCCGGGCAGCCGGCGAAGAGGTTGAGCACCGCATTCGATTCCGTGACCCTGTATGGCGAGGACCCGGATCACCGGCCCGACATCTATGGCAAGATCGGCAACGCCGGAGTGAGCATCGCCACGGTCGACGACGCCAAAAAACTCTATAGCGGTTTCGATCTCTGCGATCCCAGGACATCGGTGAGCATGACCATCAACGGGCCGGCGCCGATCCTGCTGGCATTTTTTATGAATGCCGCCGTCGATCAGCAATGCGAGAAATATCTTATCGCGCAGGGGGATATCCAGCCTGCGATTGCCAGCGCTTTACAACGAAAATACGGCGATGGTCCCAGGCCCCGCTATCGCAATCCCCTTTTCCCCGATGGCCTTCCGGAAGGCAATGACGGACTCGGACTGGCCTTGCTCGGGCTCAGCGGTGACGAGGTGCTGCCCGCCGATGTCTATGAAAAGATCCGGATGGAGACCCTGGCACAGGTCAGGGGAACGGTACAGGCCGATATTCTCAAAGAAGATCAGGCGCAGAACACCTGTATCTTCAGCACCGAGTTCGCCTTGCGATTGATGGGCGATGTCCAGGCCTATTTTATCGGGAGCGGCGTCCGCAATTTCTACAGCGTCTCCATCAGCGGATATCATATCGCGGAAGCCGGCGCCAACCCCGTCACGCAGCTGGCGTTCACCCTGGCAAACGGTTTTACCTATGTGGAGTATTATCTCAGCAGGGGAATGACGATAGACGATTTCGCGCCCAATCTCTCCTTCTTCTTCAGCAACGGCATGGACCCGGAATACAGCGTCATCGGCCGGGTGGCTCGGCGCATCTGGGCCAAGGCCATCAAGCATCTCTATAAAGGCAATGGCCGTTCGCAGAAACTGAAATATCATATTCAGACCAGCGGCCGCAGCCTGCATGCCCAGGAGATCGATTTCAACGACATCCGCACGACGTTGCAGGCCCTGTATGCCATCTATGACAACTGCAATAGCCTTCATACCAACGCCTATGACGAAGCGATCACCACTCCGACGGAGGAGAGCGTGCGCCGGGCAATGGCGATCCAGCTGATCATCAATCGTGAACTCGGCAGCGCCAGGACCGAGAACTTCATCCAGGGCAGCTTCGCTATAGAAGAGCTCACCGACCTGGTAGAAGAGGCCGTTCTCGCCGAGTTCGACCGGCTCAATGACCGCGGCGGTGTCCTTGGCGCTATGGAGCGAATGTACCAGCGCAATAAGATCCAGGAAGAAAGCCTCTATTATGAAAGCGCAAAACACAGCGGCGAATTGCCCATCATCGGCGTCAATACTTTTCTGGACAAGAAAGGGTCGCCTACGGTGTTACCCGGCGAGGTCATCCGCAGCACCAGCGAGGAAAAAGATCAGCAGATCGAAAACCTCCTGGCTTTCCGCAAGCGAAATGCCGGCCACAGCGCCGCCATGCTTCAGCAGCTCAAACAGACGGCCGTGAGCAATGGCAATCTCTTTCGGGAATTGATGGAGACCGTCAAATCCTGCACGCTGGGCGAGATTACGAATGCCTTGTATGAAGTTGGCGGGCAATACCGGCGTAATATGTAACTTAGGCAAGTAAAAATCTCACCGGTATGGCTGTAAGATCGCTCGTTCCCATTGCATTCAAAAAGGAGATCTCCCGCGGACAAAAAGCAATTTCTATCCTGGCCGCCGATGTCGGCGGCACCAAGACCAATATCGCCCGCTACAGGGCCGATCATGAGGGGCTTACCGTGATCGAGCAAAAAAGATATATTTCCAAAGATTATCCCTCGCTGAGCGCCATCATCCATGAATTCTCCGCGGGCCAGTTACCCGAACTCATCTCCGCCGCCATAGCAGGACCGGTGGTCAATGGAAAAAGCAAGCTGACGAATCTGCCGTGGGTGCTGGACAGCGTGGCGATGACCAGCGAAATGGGCGTCCCGGTTTCCTTTATCAACGATCTCGAGGCGACAGCTTATGGTCTGGCCGGACTTGGGAGAGATGAGCTGGCCACGCTGGCTACCGGCGACCCGGCGGCTCATGGGAATATCGCCATCATTGCGCCTGGGACCGGACTGGGTGAGGCGGGGCTGTTTTGGGACGGGTCGCGTTACCATCCCTTTGCGACGGAGGGTGGGCATAGCGATTTTGCGCCGCGGACCGCCACGGATGTAGAGATCTTCTTTCAATTACAGCAACAGTTTGGACATGTCAGCTGGGAGCGTGTCGTCTCCGGCATGGGCATCAAAAATATCTTTGATTGCCTGGTAGCCATCAGAAAACAGAAAGTCCCCGACCGGCTTATGGAACGGATGCAGGATGAGGACCCGGCAGCCGTGATCAGCGAATCTGCGCTTAAACAGGAGGACCTGCTTTGCGCCGAGACGATGAACCTTTTTGTCCGGTACCTGGCCACCGAGGCGTCCAGCCTGGTGTTGAAGCTCATGGCCACGGGCGGGCTGTTCGTCGCCGGCGGCATACCGCCGAAGATCCTGCCCCTTTTGCAGACGGAATCCTGGACAAAGAATTTCGACAACAATGGCAGGATGCACGAGCTCTCCGAACGCATCCCCGTGCAGGTAGTGCTCAACGATAAGATGGCCTTGCAGGGAGCGGCTTATTTTGGCGCCTTCAATATGTAAAGCTTTTGGCATTTCGTGCAGAAAAAAGCCCTTCGCTTCCGTTTGCCGAGATGTTTGATCCTGATGAATGGGATGTTGTCGCGTGGGCAGATGGTTTTTGCATGCGCCAGCCAGTGTTTCCGCAGCTCGAAGGCTTTCTTCCATTTTAAAAAATCAAAGCTGTAGATACGCGCCTCTTTGATCAGTTCCGACAGCTTGCGCGGCGGAAGCGCTCCGATCCGGCTCTCCGGGTGGACGCGAATGCGAAACAGCACCTCGTTTTTGATGATATTTCCTACTCCCGCAAAGATATCCTGGTCCAGCAGCGCGTCGGCCGCCAGCTCATTGGGGCAGGCCCTTAGCTTTTTCCGCGCTTTGGCCGGGTCCCAAAGATCGTCCATGACGTCAGCGGACCAGTCGTACAGCGTGTCGAGATCTTCGGTCAGGATCTTTATCGAGCAGGAATAAAAATAGATATCGCCCGTTTTGAAGTGCAGGTGCAGCCGCGGCCGCGGTTTCGTCTGTTCGTCGATGCTGTAGGAGCCCCACAGCAGGAAATGGATGCGGATGGTAAGCTTCGGCAGCACGACCAGGAATTGTTTGCCCCAGGACCGGAATGCGACGATCTTACTTCCGGCCACGCCGGCGAGATCGACCACGGTATTGCCTCCGGTCGAGAGGATCTTCTTCCCGGCAAACTTTTGCACCTGCTCCTTTAGTATGATGATGGACGGGCCTTCGGGCATACATTGCGGTATGCAAAAGGCAAACCAGGAGTTTCTCTACGATATTGGGCGAACCATATTCCGTCCTCCAATCGCCGGCTGGACGATCCCTTGCGAAAGAGCACCAGCTTATCATTAATATACAGCAGGATGTCCATCGTATTGGCGTTCCGGCACCATTTATAACCCGGCCGGAAGCGGATCATGAACATCTGCAGCGAGTCGCCTTTGAGGCCCGTAAGCATCGCCACCTTCGCGCGGGAGAACCTGAAATCGATGTAGTAATCTTCTTCTTCCTGTTTCAGCCGTTTTTTCAGCCGGCGTTTCCGGACCTCACCCCGGGAATAATAACCGATGGGACTAAAGCTAAGCCCCGGACCGTCGCCCGGCCGCTTTTCATTCCAGAGTTTCACGGGATGCTTTTTATCGAGCAACCACGCATAATCCTCATGCCGCTCGAGAGAATCCAGTTGATAGCTGTTCGTTTCAGTGATACGGACCGCGGGAAGCGCGACGACCTTCTCATGCAGAAAGACGGTATATTCCGCGGCCAGCATGCTTTGGCTGACCACCAGCGTATCAGTGAGATACCCCGCCGAGGAAATGATCAGGGTGTCGCCGGAGCGGGCGGCGATGCGGTAGTTCCCGCCCATATCGGAGATATTGTGCTGGCCGAGACCGCGGTTGCTGACTGTGACGCCGGCCAGGATCTCGTTGGTGCTTTGCAGCCTGATCTTACCCGCAAGCTGCTGCTGCGAAAAAGCCGTTCCGGGGACCAGGAAAGAAAAGAACAGCCATTTGGTATTACTATTCATAAGAAGACAGTTAACCAGCTCAAATATGTGCATTTCCGTTCTACCGCCACAACGCGCGGCCGGGTATTAACATAAGTTTAGTTCTATACCGGACCTAAAATTCCTATAAAGGAGATCCTAAAAAAAACCATTACGGACGCGAATACGACGCACCGCGCGAAGGCTGCTTATGGTAACCTACCGTACATTAGCCCGTGCATCATTTTCACAACGGTTAAGGAAACATACTATGATTACGGATCCCCTGAAACACGCTGAAAAGGAAAAAGCGCTCAAGAAACTGATCAGAAAATGGCTGATGGCGCAGGATACGCAAAACAAGGCCAATCTTCTCTTGTCCCGGAACCCGCAGATCCGAAGATCGGGTAAACCAGGGAAGGCCGTATAACTCCCCGAGTTCAAAACAGCCTGAGCTGTCGTCCGGTCCGGGCCGGAGGAGCGGCATGCCCGAATACTGTGCGGCCGCCATATTTCCATGAGTCATTCCGTTCTTTTTCGATGTATGCATCGAGGCTTCGCGGAGGGCCGGCGACTGGGGAAGGATCACCGGAGGGTGAAGGAGTAAAATCTTTTTCCGCCTTACGCGCCAGCTCGCTCAGGCTTTTTATCGCCTCCATTTTTTCGCTCTGCCCGATCTTTGCTTTGTGCACCGCCGTCTGCAATATACCGATGGTTTCGTCGTAGACATTCACCGGCACGGGGAACGGATGTCCGTCCTTGCCGCCATGGGCAAAGGCAAAACGCGCCGGATCGCGAAACCGCGAAGGCGTGCCATGGATGACCTCGCTCACCAACGCCAGCGACTGAAGCGTCCTCGGGCCTACGCCTTCCAGCAAAACCAGCTCTTCGAAATCCGCGGGCTGCCGATCATGTGCAAGCCATAGGACCGCTCCGAGACGGCGCAGGTCTACATCTTCCTTTCTGACATCGTGGTGGGCGGGCAACACCAGCTGTTGAATGTCTTGCATCATCAGCTCCGGTTTCTCGCGCGTAAGGGAAAGAACGGCTCTTCGCGCCGGGTCGGCCTGGCGGTCGGCAAGATTGATGATCTCGCCCTGGTTGGCGCCACAGATGGCGGTATGCGGATCTTCGACAAATGAATGCAGACCGGCGGAATGCCAATGATAACGCCGGGCCATCGAGCTGCCCGCGCTCATCCCCTGCTGGATCACCGTCCACTGGCCCTGATCACTGAGGACAAAACAATGCAGATACAGCTGAAAACCATCCTGTACCACGGTGTTGTCCACCTTGGCGCTTAGCCGGCTGCTGCGTACCAGGTCCGCCGCATCGAGACCGGTGCTTTCGCAAACCTTCAGGATCTCGGCGGGAGCCTGCCGCGAATATTTACCCTTGCCACCGCAGATATAGATACCCAACTCCCGGGAATGCGGGTTGATCGCGCGTTTCAATGCTCCCATTACCGAGGTCGTGATACCCGAGGAATGCCAGTCCATGCCCATAACGGCGCCCAGGCTCTGGAACCAGAACGGATCTCCAAGCCGCCGCAACACTTCCGTCTTCCCGTATTCACATAATAAAGCCTCTGTTACCGCCAGACCCAAACGCGCCATCCGCTCCGCCAGCCACTGGGGGACATAGCCATTATGCAAAGGCAGGTCTGCTACTCCGGATCGTTTCATAGACACAAATTTACTAAAATATTTGGGGTAAATGCCGCAGATCAAAATCCCCGGTTATCCTTGCCTCCAAAAGCCTATTTTACAATCAAACGTTCCGAGAATGAAACTATCTGCTGTTCTCCTTCTGACCCTGGTGGGCCTGACCGCTGCAGCCCAAAAAGACCTGCCAAAAGACTATCTTACTCCCGCTTTTCATGCAGGCCGGCGTGAAGCCCTGCGGGCGATTATGCCTCCCCGTTCGGTGGCGGTCATCTTTGCCTATCCCACCAGGACCTTTTCCAATGACGTCAGCTATCCCTATCATCCTAACCCCGATCTGTATTATTTCTCGGGCTACAAGGAACCCAATGCCGTTCTGCTCATCTTCAAAGAGCCACAGCGAACGCCGGATGGCGGATCATTTACCGAGCTGTTCTTTGTCCAGCGACGCGACCCGGAGCAGGAGCAATGGACCGGACGACGGCTGGGCGTCGAAAAAACAAAGACCGAGCTTGGCTTCGATCACGTCTTTAACGGCAGCGAATTCGCCGGCTATCCCATAGATCTTACTAGTTTCGACCAGATCCTTTTCTCCGGACTTCCGGACGACGTGCATGACGACCTCTCCGATCCCGCCGATCTGTATGATCTGATGCAGGCCTTTAGAAAAAAAGCCCAGCTGCCGGCAGACTATGATCCTGCAGTACTCGAGCTTCTGTCAGATGTCATGGAACGGGTCACCGTAAAGACATTACCGCGTTACATCGACTATTTCAACAAACGCCGCGAGGCTACCGAAAGAATGCGCGACAATCAGTGGGTCGCCGATCTCGTGAACTGCAAGGACTCCATGGACCTTGTAAATCTACGCGAGAAATTGTCGAAGCTGAAATGGAATACGTTTCTCTATGGTAAGCTGGTAGGGTCGTTGCGGGAGATCAAGACGCCGGAAGAGATGGCGCTGATGCGTAAGACCGTATCCATTTCCAGCATTGCACATGCGGAAGTAATGAAGGCCATCCGGCCGGGAATGAGCGAAGCCGAGCTGCAAGGGCTGCAGGAATATGTCCACAAGAAGTTAGGAGCGGAGTATGTCGGCTATCCCAGCATCGTAGGATCGGGCGCCAACGGTTGTATTCTGCATTATGAAGAAAATACCCGCGTGAATATCGGTGGCGATATGGTCCTCATGGATGTCGGCGCCGAATACCATGGTTATTCCGCCGATGTCACGCGTACCGTCCCCAGCACCGGCAAGTTCACCCCGGAACAGAAAGCCATCTATGACCTGGTATATCGCGCGCAGGAGGCGATATTTCCACTTTGCCATGAAGGCGTACCTTTTAGCGATCTGAATAAGAAGGCTACGGAGGTGTTGGCCGATGGGCTGATCCGGCTGGGCATCATACAGGACCGGTCGCAGGTATCGGACTACTATCCCCACAGCTGCTCGCATTTTCTCGGGCTCGATGTACATGACGCCGGTAATTATGACCAAACGCTCAAGGAAAATATGGTCATCACCGTGGAGCCCGGTATCTATATTCCCGCGGGCAGCCATTGTGATAAGAAGTGGTGGGATATCGGTGTGCGGATCGAGGATGATGTCCGTATCGGCAAAACCAAATTCGAACTTCTGTCGTGGCAGGCGCCGCGCCGGTCGGCGGATGTCGAAAAGATGACAGAGCAAAAAAGCGCCGTCAACGGATTGGACCTGCCTGCGGTGCAGTAGGAGGCACGTGCCGAAGTCCGGCCATAGGAGATAAACATGATGCCGCTAATGGCGGGGCCCGGGGGCATAGGCCGCGGGGGCGTGCTCTCCTTCCTTGATCTCTTCGATCATCTTATTATTAAATGCTTCCAGGTCTTTGGGGCTGCGGCTCGATACCAGGCCATTATCCACGATAACCTCTTTGTCTTCCCAGATGACGCCCGCATTTTCCATATCTGTCCGCAGGGATGGATACGAGGTCATCTTGCGGCCTTCTATCAGACCCGTCTCGATCAGCAGCTGCGGGCCGTGGCAGATCGCCGCCACCGGCTTCCCTGCTTCCAGGAATTGTTGCGCAAATTCCACAGCTTGTTTGTTAAGCCGCAGCTTGTCCGGGTTCAACACACCGCCCGGCAGCACCAGGGCATCATAATCGTCCACTTTGGCGCTATCCAGCGGCTGGTCCACCGGCAGCTCTATCGACCAGTGATCCTTATCCCAGGCTTTTACTTTTCCATTTTGCGGCGATACGACGTCGACTTTGGCGCCGGCTTTTTCCAGCGCCTCCTTCGGGCTGGTAAGCTCTACTTCTTCGAAGCCATTCTCGGTGAGGATGGCTACCCTTTTTCCCGTTAACGTTGCCATAAGCTATGTTTTAATTCTGTTTTAATTAAAATGGAGAAATATTCTTATCCATGCGGTACGTGCCTCAAAAACAATACCATGGGAATGGTGGTGAAAGCCGCAGGACGGCCATCCCTGCCCGTTTGGACTTCCGAAAAAAAGCTTATTTTACATGAACGGGCGAATAACAAGCGTTATGGCCTGGCCTTTGTAACGCTTGAGACACATGAGTAACCTAAACCAAGGACTATGTACTCGCGACACCCTGTGTTCATCGTCATTGTAATGATGCTTGCCGGTGCGGCCCGCGCCCAGGACAGCTCCGCACGGCAGCCGATCCGCTGGGACCTGCAGACCTGCCTGGACTATGCGAAGAAGAACAACGTCCAGATCAACATGCTTCGGTTGAATCAGCGCACCGCAGAACAGAATTATCTCCTCTCCAAAGCCGCACGGCAGCCTACGCTCACGGGATCCATTCCGCTCACTTATACGCATAGCAATAAAAATGTCAACGGGGTCATCGGCGGGTTCCAGACCCAGTCATCCTTTTCGCAGAGCTTTAACCTGGCTTCCGGCATGACCATCTACAATGGCGGGTATATCAGCAACGATATCCGCCAAAAGAACCTCGAGATCGAGTCGGCCAATCTGACCATCCTGCAATCGATCAATGACATCACCTTACAGATCACCCAGGCCTATCTCAACATCCTGCTTGCGAAAGAAAACGTGGTCTATATCCAGGACCTCGTGAATACTTCTGCGGCGCAGGTAGATCAGGGCAGAAAGCAATATGAGGCCGGCAGCATCGCAAAGAATGCATACATCGAGTTACAGGCGCAGCTCGCCACGGACAAGTATAACCTGGTGACGGCGCAGAGCAGCGTCCGGCAAAACAAGGTCACATTGAAACAGCTGCTGCAGCTGCCTTTTCAGGACAGCTTCGATGTCGTGAGCCCCGACACCATCATCGCCAGGGAGGCCGTCGCCGTGCTGGATACAGCGGTTGCCACCGCCATGCGGACAAGACCCGAAGTAAAGAATGGGCAGATCGGCATCGATATCT
>DASZOW010000068.1:0-6417 GCA_035550615.1 Puia sp. | reverse complement strand
AGCGCGGTTATGGATGATCGAAGGCCTGGCGGGCGGTCTCCAACTCTGGTGGCACATGGTCAGCGCCTATCGCGAAGACCGGCGCATGCTCGACAATCCCACGGCCATCTATTCGTGGGAAGCCGCCAACGAAGCATACCTCCTCCATCGCCGCCCCATAGCGACGGTCGGGGTACTCTGGTCGCAGGAGAACTACGACCTCTATGGAAGGGAGCATACGGAAGAACGCATAGACCTTCCCTGGCGTGGCTTCACCTCGGCGCTGATCCGCGCCCGCATTCCCTATCTGCCGGTTCATGCCGATGACATCGATCAGACACAGCTGGCTGTCCTGATCCTGCCCGACCTCGCGCTGCTGTCCACGGAACAGGTCGCCGCCCTCCACCGGTTTGCCGACCGCGGCGGCAGCCTGATCGCCTCGGGTAATACGGGTCTTCTCGATCAACACGGCGAAACGCGGGCCGACTTTGCCCTCGGGGATCTCTTCGGCGTTCATCTCACCGGACCACGCGATCTTTTTGCGACACCAAAGCTGGAGAAGCTGGCAGGAGAATCCTGGCATACCTATCTACGCGTGACCGCCGGTGCCCGTCATCCTATCCTTAAAGGCTTTGAAAAAACCGATATCCTGCCTTTCGGCGGCCTGCTGGATAGCCTGCATGTCGACGCCGGCGCCATCGTTCCGCTGACCTTTATTCCCCAGTTTCCCGTATATCCACCGGAAAAAGCCTGGATGCGCATACCCGCCACCGATATACCGGGCCTCGTGCTCCGGGAGAAGCCTGCATCGGAGGGCGCCGCATCTCAAGGTCCCGCATCTCAAGGTCCCGCATCCGAACGCCCCGCATCTGAACGCCGCATGACCGCGAAACCCGCACGCCTGGCGTATCTCGCCGCAGACGTCGACCGTGAGTACGGCCGCTCCAATCTCCCCGACCACGGCGACCTGCTGCGCAACCTCGTCCAATGGGCGGCCGGCGGCGATCTGCCGCTGAAGGTCGAAGGCGCAGGCCTCATCGACTGTCATCTGTATGAACAACCCGGCCGGCTGATCCTGCACCTGGTCAATCTGACCAATGAGAATACCTGGCGTCAGCCGCTGGATGAGCTGATCCCCATCGGGCCGCTGAAGATCGACGTCAGATTACCAGAAGGCATCTCCGGCCGCCATCTTCAATTGTTGGTTGCCGGCGGCGCCATCACGGCGGCCGTCACGGAAAAAGCCGATTGGCCAAAAGCTGCGTCGGAAAAACCAAGCCCGGAGAATTGGTGTCATTTCGTGCTGCCCCGCATCCTGGATCACGAGGTCGTGATCATCACCTGACGACAGCGCTTAAAAATAGAGCGGGAAATCGTATGTAACTACCGCGCCGCCATTGAGCGTCGCATGCAGCCGCCTGCCTTTGAACTCGACGGTAAACGCCCTGGACGCGTCCGTGTTGTTCAGCACGATCAGCACCATCCGGTCACCCGGTACCTTGAAGGCGACGTTGGGTAACGCTACATCCGAATTGGTGGCGACCCGCTCCGCTCCCGGCAACACGAACTTCGCGGCATGCGCGATGATATAATAGGCCGGGTTCCGCTTCACCGAATCGCCGTCGATGGTCAATGCGCCAAGACACCGGTCACAACCTCCCCTATCGGTATGGGGTTCATAATGCGGGTCCGACGCCAGGTTCCATTCGACGACAGTCTTACACCAGTTACGGGTCGCTCCGATGATCAGCTTCCCGACATGCTCGTCGAGGTCCCGGCGCATATTGCCGGGCGCGCCCACCCACTGCTCCGTAAAATAGAGATTCTTGTCGGGAAAAGAGTCATGCACGCTGCTGAGGGTGTCGATCCGCCCGGCATACAGATGGAAGGCAGAACCGTCGACATAAGGATTGGCTTCCGGGTCCCGCAGTATCGACAGCGGATAATCGGGCCGGTCGCAGTTGTGATCGTAGATGATGATCTTGGTATCCAGCAGCTCGCGCTGGATGGCCGGCCCCAGATCATGTTTTACAAATTCGTCTTCCGCGGCCGCCGGCATATACATGCTGGGGTTATTGCCGGGATGCAGCGGCTCGTTCTGCGGCGTCAGCGCATCGATGCGGATGCCATACTGTTGCATGGCCACGATATATTTCACGAGATAGCGGGCATAAACACCATAATATTGCGGCAGCAGGCTCCCGCCCCGCGTGTCATGATTGTCCTTCATCCAGACCGGCGCCGACCAGGGAGTAGCCAGGATCTTGATGGTAGGCTGTAGCCGGACGATTTCCTGCAACACCGGGATCACATCCTGTTTGTCCGGACCCAGATCGAAATGGTCGAGCGCGGTATCGGTCTGTCCGGCAGGGACATCATCATACGAGAAAACATGATCGTTGAGATCCGACGCCCCGATGGTCACCCGCAGATAGCTTCCGCCGATATGATCGCCGTCCCGCGTAAAGAGCTCCTTAAGCAGCGCCGTACGCGCCGCGGGGCTCATCTTCATCAGCGCCTGCGCGCTGCCTCCCGTAAGACACCAGCCGAAACCGTCGATATGCTGATAGGTCTTTTGGTCATCGATGGCGATCACCGGGTCCCGGGGAAAAGCATTGCCCTTTGAAAAATTTTCATCCGGCTGATGCTGAAAAAGGATCGACTGCCCAGGATCGGTAAGCCAAACGGTAACGGCCTTGCTTCTCTGCGCCATGGCTGGACTGGCCGCAGCACTGCAAAGAACCATGCCGAGGATAGCCCGGTAAACGGATCTCATCTATTTTACAATTAAGGTGGCGATTGAATGTGCTAAGCTCCGGGCATCGGCCTCCTGCCCTTTGAAGATCAAGTGATAGGCGATCGGCTGGTCCGTAGCATTCATCACAATGACAACGATGCTGCCGTCTTTGTTCACGAATCCCGTGGTCTGCAAGCCCGCCCGGTTCGAAGAAACGGCGATCCGCCTGGCGCCCGGACGGACGAACTTGGAAAAATGGCCGATATAATAAAAGGCATTCGTATAGATCAGCTGCCCATTGCGGGTATCGGCGTGTACCGGCGCAAAACAGAAATTCCCCGTATGGTTGGGACCGCCGTTCTCATCGAGCAGGATATTCCAGTCCGTCCAGCCCGTGGCGCCGCTGTTGAAGTCGTTGATCATGGAATAGCCATAACGCTCTCCCAGCGACCAGGCCTGCAGGCTGTCGAACGAGAACTTCTCCTTGCAGCCTTCGGTGAAAAGCAAAGCCTTTCCCGGGAACGCCTCGTGCGTCAGCCGAACATTGTCGAACTGCATCGGACCGCCGGTCCACGTTTCATACCAGTGAAAGCCGATCCCCCAGACATACCTGGCGGCAGCAGGGTCTTCCAGGATGGTGCTGGCGCGTTGATACATGAGATCGCGGTTGTGATCCCACGCGATCAGCTTTTTATCGGCCATGCCGGCCTTTTGCAGGGTAGGCCCGAGATAATCCCGGATGAAATCGCGCTCCTCGTCGGCGGTATAGATACAGGACTCCCATTTCTGGCGCGCCATCGGTTCATTCTGTACCGACAGACCCCAAACCGGCATCCCCATCGCCTGGTATGTCCGGATGAACTTGACATAGAAATTGGCCCAGGCCTGCGCATATTCATGAAGCAGCTTGCCGCCGCCGGTGACGCTGTGATTGTCCTTCATCCAGGCGGGCGGGCTCCAGGGCGTGACATATAGCTTTAACCGCCCGCCGGCAGCTTTCATCGCGGCCTTGATCAGCGGGATGCGATAGGGCTCGTCATGAGCGACGCTGAAACTCTTGAGCGATGCGTCGTTGTCCGTGACATAGCTGTAGCTGCCGCTCGAAAAATCGCAGCTCTGGATATTGGTCCGCGCCAACGTATAGCCGATACCGCGAGCCGTATCGTAATAGGCGGTGAGCAGTTCCTGCTGCTTGTCTTTGGACAGCTTGGCAAAGGTCTCCGCGGCCGCATCCGTCAACGCTCCCCCGATACCCAAAAACGGCTGAAAACGGACGGAAGCATCCACCAGCACAAAGGGTTCTGTCTCGAGCGGCTGACGCGCGGAAGAAAAATGAAGCATCCCATTTTCGGACAATCGGAGTTCGGTGTTGGCTGCCGTCGTATAGACGCTGACGGTCTTCTGGGCTGAAACGGTTAACCCCATACAGGCCGCCGTCAGCAACAAGGATGATCTGAATAGCATAGTTTATGAATGGTTACAATGTACAATGCGTATGATAGTCTTGCAGGACGATCGGCTCCGCCTCGATCTCCAGGTCACCATAAGCCGCCTCGATCGCGGTCAACAGCTCCTCCACCGCCGCTCTTTCCGTGAGCCGCACCAGCCGCTGCAAATAGGAAGCGATCCCCGGCAACCCTCTTAGATACCGGGCATAGCGCCCCCGCATCTCGTAAAGCCCCTGCACAGGGCCATTCCAATGCAGCGCCCCCGCCAAATGCTGTCGGCAGACCGCCACACGTTCCGCCACCGTGGGCGCAGCGGCCGGCCGGCCCGTATCGATATAATGCCGGACCTCCCTGAAGATCCACGGATAGCCGATCGCCGCACGGCCGATCATGATGCCGTCGACACCATAGCGGTTGCGATATTCCAGCGCCTTTTCCGGACTGGCGATGTCGCCGTTGCCAAAGATCGGGATATGCATACGCGGGTTGTTCCTCACCTTGCCGATCAGCGCCCAATCGGCATCTCCCTTATAGAGCTGGCAACGCGTACGCCCATGGATCGTCAACGCCTGGATGCCGGCATCCTGCAACCGCTCGGCCACCTCGACGATATTCTTTGACTGGTCATCCCAACCGAGCCGGGTCTTGACCGTCACCGGCAAACGCGTCGAACGGACACAGGCCTCGGTAAGCCGGATCATCCGGTCCGGATCACGCAAAACTCCGGCGCCCGCGCCACGACCTACAATGCCTTTTACCGGGCAGCCGAAATTGATGTCCAGCAGATCGGGGCTGGTAACGTCCACGATCGCCGAGGCCTGCGCCAGGCTGTCCTCATCGCCTCCATAGAGCTGGATGCCCACCGGCCGCTCCGCTTCGAAGATGTCCAGCTTCCGCCTCGCGCGGATAGCGCCCTTTATCAGGCTGTCGCTATTGATGAATTCGGTGTATGTAAGATCGGCCCCATATGCCTTGCAAACACGCCGGAAAGGCGGATCGCTCACATCCTCCATGGGCGCCAGCAACAGCGGAAAATCGGGTAATATGATCTTGCCGATGATGATCATGTCAATGCGCAAGGTAGGGTAAAAATGTGTATCTTCACCGCAAACCCGCACACTATGCATGTAAAGCGTTTTGTCTTTCCGGTAGCGATCACCCTGGGTGCAATAGCTATTTTCGGAACAACAGGCTGCAGCAAGAGCAGTAACAACAACAACACCGGCAGTGGTACCATCAGCTGTACCGTCAATGGCGCCGCATTCGCCGCACAGCCATACCAGGTCGCAGCCGGTTACCTGGCAGCGTATGGACAGATGTATGTCGTAGGTTATAACATCCAGAATAGGGACACGGGAGCTTTCCAGGTCGTAGTACCTTATTTTGCCCCGGCGAACGTTCCCATCTCTACCACCGTCGATACGAGTTCTGACCTGGTCTATCTCCGGTCAGGACAGGAATACGACGCCTATTCCCGGTTCGGCGACTCCCATGGCGTTATCACGTTGACTGTGGCCGATACGGTCAATCACAAGATCGCAGGTACCTTCAGCGGTGTGCTGTACAACAAAATGAACAGCGCGGACAGCGTAGTGGTCACCGAAGGCGCCTTCAACAGCCCGTATACGATCCAATGACCAGATCGCCTAAATAAAAAGGCCGCCTGCGGAGCAGGCGGCCTTTCGCGTTTTATGCCCTTAGTGGTTGCCGGTGATAAACAAGTACGATAAGAACATAACCAGGCCGAGGAAGGCAATAGCAAGCATGATCGTCGTGACGGCCTCGCCGGCATGCATGTGATGAGTGATTTTTTTCATATGACGGATTTTTAATGGTAAAAAAATCAAATCGTCATATACAATATAAGTAAAATTTTCGATATCTGCAAACCCTATAGGACGGGGGGCCGATCCCGCTAAAAAAGCTAATGTTTTGCACTCATATAAAATATGAGTTTTCCTCCATCCATAATCTCCTGGTGCGTAATATAAAGTCGGTTCAAAACTTGGCCATTTAAGGTTATCGTCCTGACATATACATTTTTATCGCTTTGATCCCGGGCTTCGATCATAAACGTCTTCCCATTCTCCAGCTGTAACACTGCCGAGTTGACAGCAGGGCTTCCGAAATAGTACCGGTCCGACCCAGGCGCCACCGGATAAAAGCCCAACGCCGTAAAAATATACCAGGCGCTCATCTGACCACAATCGTCATTGCCGCCCAAACCATCCGGCGCCGGACCATATTGTTTCT
>DASZOW010000067.1:0-3188 GCA_035550615.1 Puia sp. | reverse complement strand
ATCCAATAGCCGATCTCGCGGGCATCTTTGCCGATGCGGTTGTGCAGGCCGGTGCCGCCGAGCTGTACGGTCTCTTCTTTGTTAAAGATGCCGAAGACGGCATCCTGACCGAGATCGAATTGTCCACGGAACAGGCGGACGAAGCTCTCCATCCAGTCCAGTTCCCGGGGTTCCTGTCTTGCCCAGGGGATCCACGGCCGGAGATGTTCGAGGCTGCGGGTGATGGCGGAATGCATCTTTATGGCGTCGGCGGGTTCATAGCACCGGATGAGGAGGCGCTCCGTTTCGATCTTGTATGTTTTGGCGAGGTCCATGTGCTTATTTTGTGGAGGCCGCGGGGCGAGGACTGTGGTCGGGAGGCGCGGGTGAGGTTTGTGCGGAGGCAGGGCCGCCGGGGAGCAGTAAGAGCGGGGAAGACTTCATTCCCCAAGATACGACATTGGCCGGGAATGGCTTTGGGGGGATACGAGGAACGGCGGTTCATGGTTTTTGGCAGACACGAGGAACGACGGTTCATGTATTTGGCGAAATACGACAGGCGGCGGTTCATGGCTTTGGGCGACACGAGGAACGGCGGTTCATGGTCGGCGGATGGAATTGGGGAAAATTGGATTTTTTTTGTATTTAACGAAATGAAAAGGAAAAAACGTATAGTTTTACCGCCCATCTGATATGCGTATTAACAAGATTGTCGTTTTGGTGGCGGCTCTGACCATAGTGGCGGCGGCGTCCGCCCCGGCTCAACGAAAGCACCATCCCATCCCGGCCCAGCCCGATACTTCCAAACCCAAATCTGCTCTCGTTCCTGGTTATACCGGTCCCAAAACAGGGCCAAAACCTTACAAGGAGGTCATCACCGACAAGGCTGTTTCCGATACCGGGCTTTTCACGGTACATAAGGTAGACGAGAAGTGGTATTTCGAGATACCGGACTCACTGTTCTCGCGTGAGTTCATGGCGATCACGCGTTTCAGCAAAACGGCTGCCGGGGACGGCGTTTATGGCGGCGAGCTGGCCAATCAGCAGACGCTGGAATGGGAGAAGGGGCCTTCCAACGCGCTTTTTCTGCGGGTGGTGACGCTGGTGAGCATGGCCGATTCCTCCAACAAGATCTACCGGGCCGTCAAGAATTCGAGCGTCAACCCGATAGCGGCGGCCTTCGACATCAAGGCATACGGAAAGGATTCGGCGAGCGTCGTCATCGATGTCACGGACTATTTCAAAGGCGACAACCAGATCGTGAGCATTCCGCAGGCGGTCAAGAGCCGCATGAAGCTCGGTGGACTGGCTTCAGACCGTTCTTATATCGAGCACATCAATACCTACCCGATAAATACGGAGGTGAGGAGCGTCAAGACGTTTTCAACCGGAGGAGGGATGCCGAGTTCCTTTGGGCTATCGGTGGTGTCGCCGACGGATGCGGCGGGCGCGGTGACGCTCGAGCTGAACACCTCCTTTATCCTCCTGCCGAAAGTGCCGATGGCGAAGCGGCTGTTCGACCCGCGGGTCGGATTTTTTGCAGACGAATATGTAGTCTATTCCGACGATCAGCAGAAGGTAGACAACCAGGAGTTCATCGTGCGCTGGCGACTGGAACCAAAACCGGAGGACCGCGAGAAGTGGCTGCATGGCGAGCTGGTAGAGCCGAAAAAGCCGATCATCTACTATATCGATCCCGCGACTCCGCGCAAATGGGTCCCTTACCACATCCAGGGGATAAATGACTGGCAGAAAGCATTTGAAAAGGCCGGCTTCAAACACGCCATCGAGGCGCGTGCATGGCCGGAGAACGATACGACGATGTCGTTGGAGGATGCGCGTTATTCTGTGCTGAGATATTTCGCCTCGGATGTCGAGAATGCATACGGCCCCAATGTGCATGACCCGCGTAGCGGCGAGATCATCGAGAGCCATATCGGCTGGTATCACAATATCATGGAGATCCTGCATGACTGGTATATGATCCAGACAGCGGCGGTCGATCCGCGTGCGCGGACGATGCATCTCGATGACAGTCTTATGGGACAGCTGATCCGTTTTGTGTCTTCGCACGAAGTGGGGCATACGCTGGGACTCCGGCATAATATGGGCAGTAGCAGCACGGTACCAGTGGAAAAACTGCGGGATAAGAGCTGGCTCGATCAGCATGGACACACGCCCTCCATCATGGACTATGCGCGTTTCAATTATGTGGCGCAGCCGGGGGACAGCATTCCCGAGGTCGACCTGTTCCCGCGTATCGGCGAATATGATCGCTGGGCGATAAAGTGGGGATATGGCTATGCGGGCGGCAAGAATCCCAAGGAGGAGTCCAAAATCCTCAACAAATGGGTGATCGACAGTCTCAAGGCCAATCCCCGGTTATGGTTTGGCGGGGAAGGTTTTAACCAGGACCCGAGGTCGCAGCTCGAAGACCTGGGTGACAACAGCATGAAGGCAAGCGAGTACGGGATAAAGAATCTACAGGTGATCCTTCCGGCGTTGCCGCGGTGGACCTGGGAAGAAACGGATAAATATGACAATTTGGAGGAGATGTACCGGCAGGTGGTGGCGCAGTTCAGCAGGTACATGGGACATGTGCTGAAGAATGTGGGCGGCATTTATGAGACCTTTCACAGTGTAGAGCAGCCGGGAGATGTGTATGCGCCGACACCGAAGGCAAGACAGCATGAGGCGGTAGTCTTCCTGAACACGCACCTTTTCCAGACGCCCTACTGGCTGCTCGATACGGCGATACTCAATAAGATCAGCAATCCCAGTACCGGTGATCCGGTAGGCCCGGTCCAGACAGGGGTACTGAGCAGTCTGCTTTCTTCTTCGCGGCTCAATACGCTGATGCAGACGGCGGACAGATTCGGCGATTCCCGGGTGTATACGGTCGAGGACCTGCTTGGGGATCTGCGCATGGGAGTATGGAAAGAATTGGACACACACCGGCCGATAGATGTGCATCGGCGCAATCTGCAAAAGACATACGTGGAGTCGCTGATCTCGGTGATCAATCCTGTGACGCCTTCCGTAAAAGTTCCGGGGTTAGTGTTGTTCTTTGGTCCGAATACGGAAAACACGGATCTGCCTTCCATCGCCAAGGCCGAGCTGGCCCGGTTGAGAGAGCGGATCATAGCGGCGATCCCTGCTACGACGGACAGGCTAAGCAAGTATCACCTGGTCGATCTGGCGGACAGGAT
>DASZOW010000066.1:0-2255 GCA_035550615.1 Puia sp. | reverse complement strand
GGCGGCGAGGATCCCGCGGGCCAGGGCGAGCCGCTGTTTTTGGCCGCCGGAAAGGTTGACGCCTTTTTCGCGGATATCGGATTGCAGCCCTTGCGGGAGTTGGCGGACCACCTCGGTAAAATGGGCGGCGTCGCAGACCTGGAGGATCTCCTCCTCCGGAAATGGAAGACCAAGCGTGATGTTATAAGAAAGCGTATTCTCGAAGATCTCCGGCTCCTGCGGGAACAGGGTGACGGATCCATTGAGCTGTTCGAGCGCGACGGGGCGGCCGTCGAGGACGATCTCGACACCCGGCTCGGGGTTATAGAGACCGCGAAGCAGCGACAGCAGGGTTGTCTTGCCGCTGCCGCTTTCCCCGACCAGCGCGATCCGTTTGCCCCGGCGGATGTGCAGGTGCAGATCGTGGAGGCTTTGGGCGTGGTGGCTCGCATCATATTCCGCATGGTAGGAAAAATTGAGACGGGCGATCTGGAGCGAACCCCAACCGTCGGACAAGCCGTCGGGAATATCTGCGCGGTGCCGTTCGGCGTATGCTTCGCTGATGCCCGAGGCCGTTTTGACGTAGGAATCGTACAGCATGATATTGGTGTACTGGAAAGCGATGTCGGTAAATACGCTGGTAAACTGGTTGACGAAGCCCAGCAGGGCGACCAGACCGCCGACCTCGAACAGCCTGCCCGGCGTCCAGTGCTGATAGATGTAGCCCAGTGTGATCATCCCGTAAATGCAGGCGATGAGCATCTCGGCGCAGAACCATTTCCACTCATTGATCAGCGCGCTGCGGCGAAAAGGTTTGAAGATATCCCGCACCTTGGCGAGCAGACCGGTTTCCATGCTTTTTTCGAGGCGAAGCGTGATGACGGTCATGATATTGGACAGGCTGTCGAAAAGCGTGGCGGAGACGATGTGTTCTTTTTCATTGACCTCGTCCACCGCGCGCAGGAAGGGCCTGTTGAAGGTGCGGATGACCAGGATCGTACCGATGCCCATGAGCACGGCAATGCTACCATAGAAGGGTGAAAAATAGAGGATGGCGGCCACCGAGATGACCAGCTTGTTCAGTGTATAGAGATAGATAAAGCCGCGGTCGAAGAATTCGCGCAGCGATTCATACGCCTTGCGGACGCGGTTGATCGTCGCACCGCTGTGGTGGTCCTGCTGCCATTTGACCGGCAGATGCAGTACCTGATGGTATTTTTCCTGCAGGAAGTTGCGGCTAAGGTGAAAAGCCAGGTCGCGTTCCATGATCCGCGCGGGACCGTGGAAACACCACTGCGCGAGTTTCAGGCCGATATAGCCGGCAGCGTAGAGGAGGGCATAATGCCAGACGTGCCGGATATCATGTTGCAGCATGCCGATGAACCAGCCGAAGAGCAAGGGATTGAGGGCATTGACGAGGCTGGCGCAAACGAACATGCCATAGACGAGCACAAATCTCTTTTTTTTATGGGAGGAGTAATGCCAGGCAGTTTTCAACAAAGAAAGATAAGGGTTGTCCATCCGACGGGATTTAGTCGTGCAATTTACGCCGAAATCGATGGAACGCTCACGCGGGCGAGGGCTGGCCGACGCGCACCGTGCCGGCTGTCCTTACGGGATGGACGGGCAGCGTGAAATAGAAAGAGGAACCGGACTGTTCGTTCTTTTCCGCCCAGATCGTCCCGTTGTGCTCGCGCACGATACCCGCAGTAATATACAGGCCCATGCCGAACCCGCTGTATTTGTTGGCCACGGCCTCGTCCCGGAAATACTTCTCGAAGATGCGCGTGATGTTCTCGCGGGAGACGCCGATGCCCCGGTCCCGAACGCAGACGGTCAGCGCCTCGTCGGTTGCCGAGCAATAGATGGCGATGGGTGCACCGGCGTCCGAATATTTTGCGGCATTGTTCACCAGGTTGGTCAGCACCTGTTCGATCCGTAACTCATCCATGATGACCACCACGGGCATTTCGCAGGGTTGCCAGGTCAGGCGGTGGGTGGGCACCATCTGTTCGAGGATGAGCATGACCTCGCCCATATACCCATTCCACTCGCGGTGTTGCATGTTGTAGTCCAGTTTGCCGGATTCGATGCGGGCTATGTCGAGCAGCTGCTGGATCAGCAGGTGGAGCTTTTGCGTCTGGTGATCGATCTTTTCGAGATAGCGGCGGATCTTCGGGGAAGCCTCCGATTCGTCGGTATTGAGGGCCAACTTGGTAAAGGCGATGAGCGAGGTGAGGGGTGTTTTCAGCTCGTGGCTGGCGATCGAGATAAAG
>DASZOW010000065.1:0-7281 GCA_035550615.1 Puia sp. | reverse complement strand
GGTAGCGTTGCTCGAAGAGCTGGTGGCAGGATATCGGTCGCCCACCGAATTCCCGTATGCCCACCGGGCGCCCGTGAAATGCGAGATCAAGAGCGAATGGCGGGATGGCACTACCGATAACCGGCATTTTCCAAACGATCTGCTGACGGTGGTGATCCCCTGCTACAACCTCGGCAGCTATCTCGATGATGCCGTCAATTCCGTGCTGGCGAGCACGTATCAGCCGATCGAGGTCATCATCGTCGACGACGGCTCTACCGAACGCAACAGTCTCGCGGCGTTGAAGAAATGGCGAGACCATGCCAGTGTGAAGGTACTAAGACAACAAAATGCCGGGTTGTCCTCCGCGCGAAATGCGGGGGCCAAACGAGCGGCAGGCCGGTTCCTGGCCTTTCTCGATGCCGACGACGCCGTGATGCCCGACTATTATGAAAAGGCGATCCGTGTCCTCAAACGATATAGCAATGTCCATTTTGCCGGCAGCTGGGTCCGGTATTTCGGCAGCACCAGTGGCATCTGGCCGGCCTTTAATCCTGCGCCGCCCTATCTGCTGGCGCATAATCCAGTGAATGGCAGCGCGCTTGTTTATAAGACGGCATCATTTCTGGCGGGAGGTCTCAACGATCCCCGGCTCAAGTTCGGGCTCGAGGATCATGAAAGCGTCATCGATATGCTGCATCATGGGCTCGACGGCATCGTGCTGCCCGAGGCATTGCATCGCTACCGGGTCCGGCCGGGGTCGATGATCCGCCGGCTCAACCGCACAAAATTATTGCTGGCTCACGGCTATATCGCCGAAAAGCACCAGGCCTATTATACGCCCTACGCGACAGAATTGGTGCAGTTATTGAACTGTAATGGACCGGGATATTTCTATGAGAACCCCACGATGCAGCTTTTTGTTTCCGCCGGCACAGACAGGCCCGGCAGTTGGCAAAACCGGCTCAAGCAGCTGGCCCGGCGCAACAAGAATCTGAAGCTTTTTTTACTGGCTATAAAGAAAAAAACCGACCGTCTATGGCAGAAAAGTTAATCTCCGGCATGCTTACCCCGCATAAGCTCGAGCGGTTGTGGTTGCTGGCGCGGATCGAATTCAAGCTTCGCTATTATGAAAATAAGCTGGGGTTGTTCTGGGCGCTTTTGAAGCCGGTGATGGATATCGTGATCTATTATGTCGTCTTCCAGGTGATCATCAAACAGAATATCCCGGCGTTCGCCTCCTACCTTTTCATCGGACTGATCCTTTGGAATTTCTTTGTGGAGTCGACGACGGGCACCATCCAGCTATTGAATACGAAGAAGTATCTCTATGAATACAGCAATATGAACAAGATGGAGATCTATGTCTCCACGCTGATGAGCAATTCCATCGGCTTTTTTTTCAATTTTGTGATGTTCCTCATCTTCTACAATTTTATCGAGCGGCAGTCGATGGGGCCGAGCTTTTACAATTTTTGGATCGTACCGATCTTTATCGATCTTTTTATCCTTAGTCTCGGCAGTTCGCTGATCCTTTCCAATATCTATATCATGGCGAAGGATATCAACCAGGTCTGGCAGGTTTTTGTATCCTTCCTGTTCTTTTTGTCGCCTATTTTTTATAAGCTCAGCACCTTCAAGACGAGTCTGCCGAAATTCGATTATGGCAATCCCATGGCGGGGATCATCATCAATGCGAGGCGGGTGATGATGGAAGGGCGAGCGCCTGACGGCCCGCTGCTGGCCTGGGATACGCTATATGCCCTGACGTTGCTCGGCCTGGGGCTTTTTCTCCTCAATAAATTAGGCATCAAAGCTGCTGAAAAGCTCTAGCATGGGAAAGGAAATCGTTATCAGGGCCAAAGATATCAGCAAGACGTTTCATATCTCCGAAGACAGTCACAATACGGTCAAGCACCGGCTGTTCAATCTTTTCAATCCGCCGCGGGGCAGGAATGTCGAGGCGTTGAAACCAATGAGTTTCGAGATCCTTCGCGGTGAATGTATCGGGCTGATCGGCAGGAACGGCTGTGGAAAATCGACCCTCGTACGGCTGCTGGCGGGGGTATATCCGCCGACTACGGGTAAGATCGACATCTTTGGTACGACGCTGTTGATGAACCTGGGCGTCGGCATGAGCCATGAGCTGACGGCGCGTGAGAACGTGTATGTATCCAGCTCGGTGCTGGGATTGAGGATCAAGGAGATCGACCGGATCTTCGACAAGATCATCGATTTTGCCGAGCTGCGGGAGTTCATGGATACCAAGATCAAGTATTTTTCTTCCGGGATGGTGGCGCGGTTGGGGTTTTCTATTGCCGTGAATGCGGGGGCCGATATTATGTTTCTCGATGAGATCTTTGCGGTGGGGGATATGCGATTCCAGGACAAGGCAACAAAGGTTTTCGAGTCCAGCTGGATCGAGGGCCGGACGGTCATCCTGGTGAGCCATACGATGTCGACGATCCAGAAATACTGTCACCGGTCTGCGTATCTTCAACGCGGGGAGCTGGTGTATTTCGGGGATACGGAAGAGGCGGTGAGGTTGTATCTGCAGGATAATTGCGAGGGGCAGGGATGATAGGCTTCCACACGTTGAATGGAGCGGCCCATGCGCTGATGCAGCTGAGCCAGAAGCCCAGCAGGACGCAGCCGAAGCTGCGATCGATCCAGGTTTCCGAGAGCATGGCGGCGGCGAAGGCGGCGATGATAGCCATCGAAAGATAGGAGGGAGAGTTGCTGCGCGCGGAGGTTTGGCGGGTTTGGTCGAGGGAATCGCTGTGCGTGGAGATCCGGCGGGTTTGGTCGAGGGCGGGCGAGATGGCGGACCAGAATGGGAGGACCAGGTAGCCGAGGAGGAAGATGCAAAGACCGGGGACACCGGTGTTGACCAATACATCCAGGTAGGTGCTGTGGAGATTTCGTCTTGTGCGGTAGGCGAATTCGAAGCCCTGCGTCTTGTACATTGCCTGTAGCCGGGCTCTTTTGTCGCCAAGCGGCACGCCGGTGATCCAGTTTCCGGGCATCATGTCGAGACCGCAGCGCCAGATGGCCAGGCGGAGATTAGCGCCGTTCCACTGATCGCTGGTCACCGGCATATTGTAATGACTTTCGACGCCGCTGTTCTGAAATTTATAACCGGTATATCGCAGCTCGCGGAAGCGGTTCAGCGTTTTTGGAAAGAAATGCAGACAGCTCACCGCCAGGATGGCCAGGAGGCAGGTCCCTAACAAGACACGGCGGTTGCCGCGTTTTAGCGCCAGCCAGCCTGCCGCTAGGACGAGAGCGGTGTACAGGAAGACGATCGAGATGCGACTGGCAAGCAGATAGTGAAAACACAGCAGCAGGCCGATGGCGGGGAAGATGAACCAGGGGTTTTTGAACGCGGAGAATGGTTTGAGCTCCGCCGGGGGGATAGATGTTGGGGGGATAGATGCTGGCGGGATGTGCTGTGCCGGGGGAATTTGCTGTGATGACCACCAGAGGTAGAGATAGCCGAAAACGGCGACCGAGACCATGAAGGCAATATACACCGACTGCCGGCCGATGATATCCGTGAGGCTGTCGTCATACAGCCATTCCGCGTCACCGGTGTGCCATACTTTTAGTCCGGCCCGCACGAGACAGAACACGGCCATCAGCGTCGTCGCCAGACAATAAGCCGTCAGTATACGTAGCTTCAGCGCCTGGCGGATCGTGATCAATCCCAATGACAAAGGCAAGACAAGCAGTGGAGACCGCAGCGCCAGCATGGACAGGCCTTCCTGCCGGTTAGTGGAGGCTGCCGCGCTGATGACCTGTAATAAAAAGAACAGCGACATCAGGATGATCGCCGGCCGGCTTCGCAGCAACCGCCATTTTTCCGCCGGGGTGTTATAAAACAGGCAATAGGCAAAGATCGCTGCGATCAGGATGTTGTTGACTACCGGCATGTCGGGCAGGAACAGGGAAAAAAAGAAAGCGGTTATCAGGCCCAGGAGGCAGGTGTCTTTCATGCTGTTTCTGTGGCAATTACCGGACCAGTCGTTGCAAAGACGGGGGGGAAACGGACCAATCCTTGCGAAGATGAGGTAGAGCGAACCGGGACAATGAGGGAGGGCCGTTTTAGAGACAATCGTAGCGTTTTATCGATTCGAGGAAGTCCTCCCGGGCACGGTTTTCCAGGTCTTGCCAGGAGAAGGCGCCGTATAGCGTGTCGAATTCGAGCGAGAGCACTTTGTCGACTACGGCCCTCAACTCCCGCGCCGGCAGTGGGATGTGGTTGGGATAGCTGTCCATCATCGAGATATGGCGCATGCTGCGCGAAAGATAAAGCCTATTGCCTGTGAGCAATGCACCTTTTGGGGAGAGATAGGGTACGCGGAGAACGAAGCTGCCCGGAAAATGGCCGCCGGTCCGGACGAGACGGATGCTGTTCCACAGAGACTTTTCTTCGCCCTGCCAGTATTCGACGTGTTCCCCGCCATTGTAGACCCAGGGCTTTTCCCGTTCATGGATATAGATCGGGCAATCGAATGTTTCGGCCCATCTGCGCATGGTGCTGTAATAATGCGGATGCGAAATAGGGATCGCTTCGAGGCCGCCATGGGAGCGGATAAAGTCGATAGTATTTTCGTCGATCAGGGGAATGCAATCCCAGAGCAGCTTGCGTCGGGGGAGTACCAGGAGCGCCCGCTGGTCGATGGCAAAGGCCGGAGTGACTTGCAGGGCATATAGGCCGTCCCTGGCTGCCGTGATCGAAACGGTGTGATCTGCGGGCAGCTTATCGAAGCTAGTCCACTTCTGGCCATCGCGAGGGACAAATTGCCGGTCGTCATTGCAGATTGGGCAGAGGACCTGCAGGGGCCGGCCGGCGGGGAATTCGGTTGGCGCAGTTGGCGCAGAGAGTCATAGTATCTATCAGGCTAAGGTAGGCTTAACCGGCCTGTTTGTTTTGGCCCAGAGGGAACAAAGACAATAGTCCGCCAGTTTATGTTGTTTCATTAATGATGCAATAATGGGTTTATTGCAGCAAATGTGAAATAGATGAAGGAATTTCAATAAATATGTACTTCTGGGACGGAATAATCGAAACGCCAATCAACCCACGGATAGCGTACGGAATACTGGCCAGCGGTTTAACTGCAGCGCGTGAAAGACTGGCACAATCGGTAAAAACCCGGTTAGATATCAATCTGATAGGGTCCATCTGGCCATTTTAGTTGTTTTGCGTGTTCCTGGGCATACGCGAAATATTATTATCAATTGAGTATTTGCGGATTATTCCGAATACATAGATCCGGCGCTAATAGCGGTTGTCTCGTTGGTTCTCAATCAGTAACCTGACGCTTAATGACAGTCAGTCAAAAGGTGTGGTAATGGCTTAAAATATCTGCTACAACTGTATTATTCGTCTAAGTTTCGTTTTATCAATGCCACCGCCATTTTGCGAAATATCTTCGATCTCGTTTTGCGCTCTGATAAAATTTTTGTCAATAAGCACTCTGGCAATAATATCCTGGAAATTTTTTTTTACTCGGCCATAGCGGAAAAACACCTTAATGGTATCAGATTTTTTGTCAGCAATTGCTATTATCTTTTTTTCAAAATATGTTGGAATTGTCAAACTTACTAACCGCCTATACTGGCTTTTTGGTAAATCTCGGTAGTTTATAGAGGTGTCGGTAGGATTGAGTGGAAATGGGGAAATATCCACGATAAGTAATCCGATTTCATTACACATCTTAATAAAATCTCTTTTATCTACTATGTGCTGGTTTAGAATATCTCCAAGATCGCTGCGATAAAAAAACTGGGAATTATTGGTGTCTGGATTGTAAATATACTTTTTCCCTTTTCCCCAAAGAGGAGCTTCTGCAATCATTAAGTATTTTACTTTCTTGATTTGGTTAAGATTATCAAACCATATTTTTTTAATGTCGTTAAATGATCTCTCTAAATAAAAATCGTCTTTCTCAAAATTTTTTGAAAGTCCCTTTTCGTAATAAAAATTCTGGATAACTTTCTTGTTGCCTGAATAATTCATTTAGCCAGTTTGAATTTAGAGTGAAGGAAATGAACACCTACTTTGGTGGACCCTGTCCGTAGGACAGGGCAAATGCGTTTTTAAACTTGATTTACAACTACTACTATTACTACCTTTTCTTTTTTGGTCCTTTTTTTTTTGACTATCCACGTGAATATTTGGATAACTCTAAGTGGCATGGCGATATCGCTGAACTGACTTTTGATGCCGCAGCGTCTGATGGTGCCGGTCATGATTGTAGAAACGGAACCATCGTTGTGATGCGCAATTATCTTCGTAGCAGATAGGGATTTCTGTATTTCCCTTTTCCGGCTTGCTCAGGTCAGGCTTCGGAAAGATCGCTTCCAGGTTCATCTTTCGATGCAATTCCTGGATCCGTTGGCGATTGACATCGTAGCCCTCTTCCTTAAGCCATTCCGTCAGGCTCCGGGTAGCCCTATAAGGATGCTTCAGGAAGCGCTCATTAATCCGACGCATCAAATGCAAATTGAAAGAACTGTCACTAACTGTTCATGTTCCTTGCTTGAATTCAGATGTGAATTTTCTCTTCAATGTTCCCATGATTTGACAAATTTAAGGTGATTTTTTAACGATTAATATCCTGTCCTATTTATGGTTCCAATATAGGGGCAATACGAAAGAAATACCACGGTTACTGAAAGTTGCCATTAGTGCAGTCTCTACGGTAAAAGCCAAGATACTCGATAATACGAAAACGACGGATTTTGTAGAACTAAACGAACTTGTTACAACATCAGCCAGAAGAAATAGCGGTTATATGCGTAGCACGTTTCTGTGTCTACTTATGGCCCTCCTCTCAGGTATAGGGGGGCTTACTGGCGCGTTATGGCGGATGCCTGCCGCCGCGACCCTATTCGGCCCAGATTTGGCCTATTGCCTGCCCTACCTTAACTGTGCATAAAAGTAAGATTACCAACAAATCATTTCGACCGCATTGGCATCTTCAGAAAATTAATCAGTTAATGAAATCTGGCGGTCGCTGGGGGCGGCAGGGGGCGGTGGTATGCTTTGTGCGGCGGTGCTTTAAAAACTATTCTTTTATGGCAAAGAGACAAAATATGGCGGCCGAGGGCCGGGCGGACCGGCTTCGGGAACAAGACATGGAACAGGGGGGCTCGGTACATCTGGGCCAGACGGGTAAGGATGGCGTGTTGACGCAGCATGAGAAAACGCCGCGGGAGATGCGCGAGATGGAAGACGATCTGCGGCCGGCCGACGAGTATAGGGACCCCGCCGATGAAAATGACCTGGAGGAG
>DASZOW010000064.1:0-8634 GCA_035550615.1 Puia sp. | reverse complement strand
CATCGCCCGCGCCATCGCCCGACGCCCACGTCTCCTTCTCCTCGACGAACCGCTTTCCGCACTGGATGACGACATGCGCCGGAAATTGCAGGACTACCTGCTGCGCATCCAACAACACTATCACCTGACGACCCTGCTGGTCAGTCATCACTTGCCGGAGATCTTTCGGTTGGCCGATACGGTTATCGATCTGGAAAAAGGCCGCATCAAACGCCAGGGGTCGCCGTCCGAAGTCTTCGCCGGCAACCTGAACGCCCCGTTCAACAGCACCGGTACCATCATCGATCTCACCCCTGCGGAAAGCGGCATTCTCGTTCGTATCGATTGCGCCGGCGCCGTGATATCGCTCACCATCCCGCCCGCCAAAGCCGCAAGCCTGCGTCTGGGCCAACAGGTCACTATCACTTCTACCCTGCTCAACCCCGAGATCCACTAATATTATACATTGGTCAAAAATGACTTACTTTACGCGTTCAAACAGTAAAGAGTAGCATGACGCCCCAATTGTCCGTATGGGAAAAAGAGTCTTTTTTTGCACCCGCCGATATCATCATCGCCGGAAGCGGCCTCGTCGGCCTGTGGAGCGCCTATTATCTTAAGAAAAAAGCGCCATCGCTCAGCATCACCATCGTCGAACGCGGCCTGATCCCCACCGGCGCCAGCACCCGCAATGCGGGCTTCGCCTGCTTCGGCACCCTCTCGGAAATGATCGCCGGCGCACAGGAGATGGGCGAGGAACAGATGCTGGAGCTCACGGCCATGCGCTATCGGGGGCTGAAAAAGATCAGTAAGGTCTTCAAGGATAAAGAGATCGGGCTGGAGCGGAACGGCGGCTATGAGCTGATCCCCGCCGCCGACAACAACGAGCTTCGCTCCCGGATCGATACCTTCAACCGGCTGCTGAAAGATGTCACGGGAAAACAAAAGATCTTTCGGTTACAGAACCATAAGCTCGCCGGCTTCGGCTTCGCCGGCATACAACATCTGATCGGTAACGACTCCGAAGCGCAGCTGCATTCGGGAAAGCTCTGCCAGGCCCTGCTTCGCCTCGTACAATCCATGGGCGTCACGGTTTTGAACAATATGGAGATCACCGGTTACGAAAAAGTACACGGCCAGGTCTTGCTGCATATCCGCAACGCTCCCTCTTTGCTGTCCTCGCAGCTGCTGGTCGCCACCAATGCCTTCGCCCGCCAGATCCTTCCACAGCTCGATATCGTCCCCGCCCGCGGGCAGGTCATCGTCACCTCGCCTATCGAAAACCTTCCCTTCCAGGGAACCTTCCATTTCGACGAAGGCTTCTACTATTTTCGGAACCTTGGCGACAGGGTGCTGCTGGGCGGCGCACGCAACAAAGCCCTCGGGGAAGAGACCACTGCGGAGATGGAATTATCGGAAAAGATACAGCGGGAACTGGAACGTTTCCTGCGGGACGTCATCCTTCCCCGCCGGCATTATACGATCGAACACCGGTGGAGCGGCATCATGGCCATGGGCAGCGAAAAGATGCCTATCCTGAAAGCCGTCAATGATCATGTATTCTGCGCCGTCAGGATGAGCGGCATGGGCGTTGCCCTGGCGCCTGTTATAGGGGAAAAGATAGCCACCCTGATGACCGGCAGCGGCAGCCCCGGTGGGCTTACAGCTTGACGAATTTCGAGGTTTCCTGGCCGCCGCCATTCGCCAGCCGCATAAAATACAATCCGCCCGCAAGCCCGCTGACATTCAGCTGGAAGTTGATCTGGGTGACGCGCGTGGTCATGACGATCCGGCCCATCTGATCATACACTTCGAGCAGACCACCGATCTGTGAGGCATCTTTCAACGTCACCGAAATATAGCTGGAAGCAGGATTAGGATAAAGGGAAGGAACCAGTAATGACGCGCCGCTTCCTGCTTGCGCCGTCTCCGGCTCGCCCGCCGGAGCAAAGGCCGCAGGACTCGACAGCAAGGCATACCGGAATCCTCCCGGCAGGAACAACGTACGCATCCGGTCCCGCTGCCCGCTCGTGAACATATGCATTCCAATATCATCGGTAAAATCCATATAGTTCATATACATATTGCCGTAAGGAGTGTTGCTGCAGGAGAGGACGATCCCGCTCGGATCGCCATAGGTAGCCTGCGACTGTGGCGGCGTATCGGCAACATCGTCGTCGCCGCAATCGGCGTCCCCCCAGACATGGATCAGGTTCAGCCAGTGGCCGACCTCATGCGTACAGGTACGCCCCCGGTTATAAGGCGCCCGCGCCGTACCCGTGGTGCCAAAAGCCGAATACAACACCGCCACCCCATCCACCGCCCTGGAACCGCCCACAATGCTGCTATATCCCAGGACATCGGCCTGCAGATTGCAGACCCAGATATTCAGATACCGGTCCCGGTCCCATGGATCATCTCCGCCCGTGGCGCCCGATTTCATCGCATCATTCATCCCAAAAGAAAGGACGCTCGTATGCTTCCGCACAATCCCCGTAGTCACATTGCCATTGGTATCGAGACCTGCCAGAATAAAATGGAATCCGCAATCGGCGGCCCTCGAAGCGTAATACCAGGGGATTTGAGCCGTATCGGGATTCAGCTTTTGATAATCATTGTTCAGCACGGCGATCTGCGATTCGATCTGTGCATCGCTGATATTTTGATCATTGGTATTATAAAGAACATGCACGACCACAGGGATCGTGATCACGGCAGGAAGACGTGAAGCAGGAACAGTACCAGCGACGCCTACTGTCGCCGGCTTAAGCTGCTTGCGGGTGAACTGTTCGATATCTGCGACCGCGGAAACCAGGGCCGGATGGGCATGCAGCTGCTGCAGCCGGTACTCGAAACTCCGGCAGGCGGTCTGGGACCAACCAGGTAGCGCGATCAACAAAAACCCGATAAGGGGTAGAAAAAGCTTAGCCATACACACAGATTATCCGCCAAAGACGGCGCGTCGGCTATTCATGGACTTGGAAATACGATAGGACACCTGCTTTCGACAACAGTTGTAGACCTGGCAAAAAAAACCATGCCTCGTCCAATGACGATACGATGACGTTTAAGTCCGACCAAAAAGGTCGTGCCGGCCTCCAGCCGGCATAATGATAATGGACTGGCTTTCAGGAAGGATACTTCAACTAAATAACACCCGAATAAGAAGAGAAAATTGTGGATGTGGTGCAGGAAAGTGCTATTTAGATATAATAAACCGTTGTAAAGCAATGCATTTTTTTCCACAATTGCAAGCTTTTACCCGATTTTTTGACCTTATTTTGCCTTTAATGCGTATAGCTATGAAAAGATCGCTCCTTTTTCTCCTGACCGGTGTCCTGCTGGCTGCCTGTAACAACTCCAATAACGACGTCAAAACCACGGACAGCAGCGCCATGACTGACAATGCTCCCCCCGCCATCAATTACAGTGTAGTCCGCGCCTATCCCCATGACACCAGCGCCTATACGGAAGGATTCCTGTTCCATGACGGCCAGCTCTTCGAAAGTACGGGGACCGAAGCCGCCAGCATGCCGGGCCGCCGCTCTCTCTTCGGCTCCGTAGACCTCGCCACCGGCAGGATCACCCCGAAAGCCGAGCTCGACCGCCAAAAGTATTTCGGCGAAGGCATCGTCTTCCTTAAGGGCAAGGTCTATGAGCTGACCTATACGACAAAAATCGGCTTCATCTATGACGCCAAAACCTTTAAAAAACTGGGTGAATTCACCTTCCCCAATAAAGAAGGCTGGGGAATGACCACTGACGGGAAATACCTGATCATGAGCGATGGGACAAGCAATATCGACTATTTCGACCCGGACAGCACCCATCCGGAACAGGTCAGGATCGTCTTCGACGACAGCACCACGGCCACCAGGATCCTCCCCTCATTCAAGCTGGCCCGGGTCCTCGACGTCACCGATAACAATGGCCCCGTATCCAATATCAACGAGCTGGAACTGATCCACGGCTATCTCTACGCCAACCAATGGCTCACGAACTATATCCTCAAGATAGATCCGTCCACCGGCAAGGTGGTGGGAAGGCTGAACCTCGACACACTGGTAAATGACGCCAGGAGCAAATCCGCGGAATCGGAATCGCTCAACGGCATCGCCTACGATTCTACCACCGGAAAAGTATACGTTACGGGCAAACTGTGGCCGAATATCTACGAGATCAAATTCCCATTATGACCGCCACGCCGGCCGCTATTTGGAGATCACATAGACGAGGCTGCTGCAATGCGATTTATCGATAAAGGCCCGCATATTGGAATATACCCCGACCATGGCCGCCTTCAGCGCATTGCCACGTCCGTTATGCCGGTATTTTTCGCTCAGCATGGAAATATAGATGCTGTCATACCACATCGGCTGCGTCAACTGCAATTGCAGGCCGTGTTGTAGCAATAACCGCCCCATGGCATCCGGTGAAAAATGATAGAGATGCCGCGGCACATCATAGGCGGCCCACATCTCCTTGTACACCCTGGCGTCATAAGAAGTATAATTCGGAACCGCTATAAAGATCCGGCCATTGCGGCGGATAAGGCTCTTTAACGTCTCCAGGTAACGATGCAGTTCATGCACATGCTCTAGCACATGCCACATCGTAATAGCGTCAAAGCTTTCCGGCGGAAAAGAGAAAAGCTCATCCATCCCCAGCAGCTCTACCCCATGGTCGCTATTGGCTACTCTGCGGGCGGTCTCATCCGGCTCCAAGCCCATAACCTTCCATTCCAGGTCGTGCATATAGCCGGCAAATGCCCCCGTCCCCGCCCCGATATCGAGCAGCTCGCCCTTACGCATCCGGGTCGCCGAGGCGATCAACCGGAATTTATCGGAAAGCGTCTGTTTGCGGACCGCATGATAAAGCCTGTTGACAAGCCCTTTGCTGGTATTGCTATGCGAAATATAATTGTCGGAACGGTAGTAAGGACCTATCGCGACTGCATCCGGCACGTCCTGCGTAAATCGCAGCGTACATGCGGCACATTGCCAGATGGAAAAGGATTCTTTGGAAACGGTATGATCCATGGCCGTAAGCACGGGTGATATTTGATCAGCGCCGCACAGGGGGCAAAAAGAGTAGTGTATCAGGGGCATAAAACGTGTCGGGGAGATCAGAATTTATTTTGATTGCCGGTAGACCAGCCATGAGAATAGAAATACCAACCCAAAAAGGCAAGCCCGAGAACGGCCAGGGTGACCGCGATAACCCACCAGGACAGCTTTCGGCGACGGGCCGCATTGTCATGCAACCACTCGTTCATCTCCCCGCTGGTCCGCTCCCGGTCACCCACTACAAGGCTGTGCTGTGCATCCTGGCGGCTGACCCGCATGGCCGGCGTAGGTTGAAGAAAAAGCAGCGGTGTCGCCAGCGGCTCAAAAAGTACTCCGCCCGAACCATCCTTTTTCAGTATTCCGACCCCATCCCAGCTTACCTGCTCTTCATTCCTGATCCGGTTCCGCAATTCGAAAGAGAACTCGTTGTACCATTTAATGGCCTCATAATCAAGTATATTACGCTGAGTCGCAACATACGAGAAGAACTCCTTGTCGGGAGCGTCGAAATACTTGTCGAAACGAAACCGGTAGGCAGGAGGTTGCATCGTACGCTCCGCCACGTCCACATTGGCGGGTAACGTTTCCAGATAGATCGTTCCCAGACCGGGGATACTGATGCTTCTGTGCTGAAATAGATAGGCGTTCAAGACCTGCCACATAGGCTTATCATTTAGGCGGAATTACCGCGAATCTACTTATTTCCCCCCAAAAGTGAAGACAATCCCGCCCAGAACATTGAACCCATACACCGGGTACTGATTCCAGCGTTGGTATTTGTTGTTGAAGATATTGTTCATCTGGAACCAGAGGTTCAGCTGCTTCAGCACACGGAATTCCACCCCTGCATTCAGATCGGTCCCCCGGTCAGTCCTATGCGTAGACCCATCCCGCTCCAGGTAGTCCGCCCCGGTAAAGGTGAACAGATCCGCCTTGGCCCAAAAATCCTTGAAGGCCTGCCATTTGAAATGCGTATTGAATTCCGCCGGCAAAAGCCCCCAGGGCTTCGGCAGGCTTTTCTGATCATGGAACTGCAACAGGTTCAGACTTCCTGTGACCTCCAGCTGATCGCCCAGCAGATAGCTCACTTCGCCATGGAACTGCGCCGCCTGCATCGACTTCTCATACAGGATAACGAAGTCTTTCCCCGCATTGGCATAGTCGTTCACGAACAATGGCATATTCTTGTACGTCAGTATCCCGACCTTGGCGGCATACGCAAAGTGGCTGCCGACCGACCCCTTGAAACCGCCATACATCTCCTGCATCCGCGTATTCTGCAACGAATCGGGCTGCGCCAGCCAGGGATTGATCGACTCGAACCGCTGATAGGAACCCTTATCATAGTACCCGATCCACCCCAGCTGGATCGTAAACCGCTGGTCATTGGTAGAAATGTCCGCCAGGAAATTGGGCAGCAGGTAGAACTGCTTGTTATCCCATGAAGGCGTGACCGCCGCCTGCAAAAAGAAATTCTGCGTCTTTACCAGGAACGCCGGGTTCACCATGTAAATATTGTTGTTCTGAGCGCTCGGTCCGGAAGGAAGACTGTAATGCGTGAGATCGGCGGTGAATCCGAGATCGAATGCAAATTGCTTCCCGATCATCTTTTCCAGCGGCAGGTTCAGGACGGTATTCGCCTCCGTTCCTTTGGGGTTGTGGTTATCCGTGAAATAGGATACCCTGAAATTCGGATGATACAGCAGCCCGAACTCCGTAGGCACGGTATTCCGCAGACTGATATTCGCATGCACGGTCGAGAAGGTCTGCTTCAGCTGATCCCCGGTGAATTTCAGCGTGTCGGGTTGAAAACCGTACAGATAATAGATATCGTTCTTGAAACCCACACCTCCGTTCCATTCCAGGTTATTCGTGGTCTTGAAGGTGCCGGTCAGCTTGACGTCCGTCAAACTGTTCTTTTGATATGGTAAAGAGCCTTTAGAGTTCAGCTCATTGGCAAAGAGATTGATAAAGCTCGTCTTCCCATCGCCGAAGCTGAATCCGGAACGGAAATACGGGATATGGATATTGCCGACGCCTATCTTGATATAATCGTAATTCGTCCACGGATTCATCGAATCGCGTTGCAGGGCCACCGGCTTCATTTCGCCGGGCTGATAGTTCAGGAACAGGTATTGCGCCGGGATCGTATAGGACAACCGGGGGCGCGATGTATCCAGCGCCGGCGGCGCCGCATTGAAATTGATCTTTACGGCATCCCGCAGGACCGGCTTAAAGGAGGACGTGATCTCGATGGTCTTCCGCTTCGTCGTATCCTGTGCGTGCAGCCCTGTTCCCGTGCAGAATAAGCCCGCCGCTACCAGAAAAAATATCTTTTTATCCATAACTAGTTTGTAGTATCTACCTTACTGCTTTTGTTTTCTTCCGCATTTACCTGCGCCAGTTTCTGTTGGGCCTGTAACCGCAGGTCCTCCATCTTCGCGTTCTCCACGATACTTTGATACGTGGCCTTGGCATTGAAATAATCCTTTTCCGCAAAATAAATATCCCCGAGCAGCAGATAGGCTTTCGTTACCCACTCCTCATAAGAGCCGGACTTTTTGACCACCTCGAATGCCGCTTTCTCGGCGTCCTTCAGTTGATTTTCCTGGAACAGGCAGTTGGCAATTTGATACCGGGCCTCCGCTCCATAGGCGGATTTCGTCAGTTCGGCCGCCATCCGGAAGTATTGTAATGCCGATTCACATTTGTTATCCCCCTTAAAGGAATTGCCAATAGCCATATCCGCCAATACCTTATCGTCGGTGCTGGCGCCTTTTTCATTCAGCAGGTCCCTGGCATTCGCCACCGCATCCGGCCATTGCTGCAGCTGATATTGGCAACGCAAAAGTCCACGCATGGCCTCCAGCCGGTTCTCCGCCGAAGAAGCGAAATCCTTCAGCTTGCTGAAATATTTCTCGGCATTGGAATAGTCCTTCAGATTGAAGAAGTAAAGCCTGGCGGCCTGCAACAGCGATTTCTCGGCAAATTTATTCGGCGCCCTGTCCCCCACCGCGGCATAACCGACGACGGCCTTGGCCCAGTCCTTTTGGGAAAAGTAGATCTCGCTCTTATAATAATTGGCTTCCAGCGAATACTTGCCATCGGGGAATTTGGCCAGGTACGCCTCGAACCGCTGAACGGCGCCGGGGAAATTCCCGTTGTTGAATTGGACTTCGGCCTCCTCGTATGCCAGCTGATCTTCCTGGGTGGTGGTCACTTCAACCCCCATTCCCTTGGCAAAGTTGACATATTCATTGGTCTTCCCTTCTTCCACATAGATCGTTTTGGCATTGTCCAAAGCGGTCTGCGCCTCGGGGGAATTGGGATATTGCTTCAACAGCGAGTCGTATTGGTTAAGCGCCTGCGTATTGTTGTTCAGGTTATACCAGGCGATACCCGATTGCAGATAGGCCTTAGGCTTCAGCGCGTCCGCGCCGGGTGTCCGCAGGACATTCTTCAGGTAGGGCAACGCCTCCTGGTACTGCTCCCCGGCCAGATAGGTGCCGGCGACCTCCATATTGACATCGGGGGAAAGACTCGACGTAGGATAACGCCGGGCGATCGAGTTCAACAGTTCGATCTTCTG
>DASZOW010000063.1:0-3064 GCA_035550615.1 Puia sp. | reverse complement strand
GGAGCGGTGACGGGTGTCGAAGTCTACCACGGTGATATACCCGTGTATGTATATGGACGATTCAATGTGCAGGGGGATGCGCAGCCGGTGGGCGATCGCGTGAGGATGAGCTTTGCCAAGGGGGATACCATCGAGTTCCGGTATGCCATCTCCTATATCTCCGCCGGGCAGGCGAAACGAAATTTTCACGATGAGCTTGATGGGCGGGATTTTGCGGCGTTGCGGGCAGATGGCGAGGCCGCCTGGGCGAGGGTGATGGGTCAGATCCGGGTGGAAGGCGGCACCGAAGCACAGAAACGCAGCTTTTATTCCGCGTTGTACCGGTGTAACGAACGGATGGTGGATATCACCGAAGACGGCAGCTATTATAGCGGGTTCGACAAGCGGGTGCATACGGGTGCGTCGAAGCCTTTTTATGTCGACGATTGGATCTGGGATACCTATCTGGCATTGCATCCGCTGCGGGCTATCCTCGATCCCGCGCTGGAACGGGACATGCTGAATTCATATGTGACCATGTACAGGCAGTTGGGCTGGATGCCGACCTTTCCGGTGCTGTTCGGCGATCATGCCTGCATGAACGGCTTTCACTCGTCGATCATGATCCTGGATGATTACCGGAAAGGGATTCGCGCCGACGATCCAACGGCGGCGTATCAAGGGATGCGTAAGAATGCGTTGCAGGCGACGATGTTGCCGTGGAGAAACGGCCCGGCTATGGCGCTCGACAGCTTTTATTATGCCCATGGTTATTTCCCCGCTTTGCGGATCGGGGAAAAAGAGCGTTACTCGCAGGTCGACGCCCGTGAACGGCGGCAGGCGGTGGCGGTGACGCTAGGCGGCAGTTATGACGATTGGGCCGTTGCACAGATGGCGCATGAGCTTGGTGATGATTCCGACTACCGGTTCTTTATTCGGCGTTCGGAGAATTACCGGAACCTCTGGAACCCCGAACGCCGGATGTTCCTGCCCAAGGATGAGCGGGGCGAATGGATACCCATAGACCCGAAATATGACGGCGGTCCCGGCGGCAGAGATTACTATGATGAGAACAATGGCTGGACATATCTGTGGCAGGTACAGGAAGATATCGGGGGGCTGATCGGGATCATGGGCGGACAGGGTGCCTTTGAGGCGCGGCTCGATCAACTGTTCCGCGAGGACCTCGGTCGCAGCAAATCAGACTTCTGGTACAAGTTCCCCGATGCCACCGGATTGGTGGGGCAGTATTCGATGGGCAACGAGCCCAGCTTCCATATCCCATATCTATATGATTTCACGCGGTCGCCGTGGAAGACGCAGGAGCGGGTGAGACTGCTGCTGGATCTGTGGTTCAAGGATAATGTTTTCGGCATCCCGGGTGACGAGGATGGCGGCGGCATGAGTGCGTTTGTCGTCTTTTCATCCATGGGATTTTACCCCGTGACGCCGGGGATACCGCGGTACGCTATCGGCAGTCCCGTTTTCGAAAAAGTGACGATCGATCTGACTAATGGGAAGAGGTTTACCGTCATCGCTCATGGGGCTTCCAAGGTCAATAAATATATCCAGCGGGCGATGTTGAATGGAGCGCCGCTGAACACGCCGTGGTTCACACATGAACAGCTGATGGCGGGAGGGACGCTGGAATTCCAGATGGGACCGCGGCCGAACCGGGAATGGGGAACTTCGCGGGGCGGACAGCAGGTGGCGCGTTAAATATTATGCCATGAAAAGAATAGGGTTGTTTTTTGCGTTTTTCGGGATGGTGATGGTGGGGGTCGGGCAGGAGAATGCGTATCTGCATTTTGACCGTTTCGTCTATTCCCCGGGAGAGACGATCTGGTTCAAGGCGTATCTGTCATCGGGTTTTGAGCCTTCGACGATCAGCAAGACTATTTATTTCGATTGGTATGATGCAGCCGGAAGGTTGTTGGAGCATGGGGCGGCGCCGGTGGTGGAGGCGTCGGCCAAGGGACAATTCGAGATCCCCCGGGATTACAAGGCGGCTTTTGTGCATGTGCGGGCGTATACGAGGTGGATGTTGAATTTCGATACAGCTTTTTTATACGATAGAGATATTGCGGTCGTTGGCGCCGGGGCGGTTTCTTCGCGGGCGGAGCTTCGCTTTTTTCCGGAGGGCGGAGGGTTGGTTGCGGGGCTTCCGTGTAAGGTGGCGTTCAAGGCCAGTAACCAATGGGGTAGGCCGGCGGCTGTCAGCGGCGTGGTAGAGGGTAGTGACGGCAGTTTTGTCGACTCGCTAAGGGTAGAGCAGGGTGGGATGGGCAGCTTCTTTATCCGGCCGGAGCGGGGAGTAAACTATTCGGCTATGTGGACCGATGGATCAGGTCGGCAATTTCGGACCGATCTGCCGGTAGCGGCCAGGGAAGGGGTAGGTTTGCAAGTGCAGCCGCATGCGGATCAGAGCACGGTGATCGTGCGGCGGACGGCGGGGGGTGTTTCGATGTTGAGCCTTGTAGTGCGGATGGATCGGGATACTGTGTATGCCGCAAAGCTGAACCTAACCGCGCACAGCGAAGTCGCCTTGCAGGTGCCGACGGACAGTCTGCCGGCCGGGGTATTACATTTTATCTTGTCCGATGCGGATGGGAAGCCATTGGCCGGGCGGGTAAGTTTTGTCAATGACCGACTCGATCCGACGCCGGTGGATGTGCGGGTTGTGACGCGTGGTTTGGGACGGAGGGCGCTCGATGCGATCGAGATCGACGTGCGGGATAGCGTGTTTGCGAATCTTTCCGTGGCAGTAACGGATGGAGATTTGCCGGCAGGTGGTTCGGACGTTGGCATGCCGTCGGACCTTGTCATGTTGACGGATGGATGGAGGCAGTTTCCCCGGCAAGGAGGGCAGCTGCGATATCCAGCGGACAGCGCGTATCTCGAGCTGCGGGGTAGAGTCAAGGAAGCGGTGGCAGGGCAGCCTGTGGTGTTGATGCTGGAAGGTAAGGATAGCAGCAGGGAGCGATTGCTGGCGCCGGTGACTAAGGAGGGGCGATTTGTACAAGGAGGACTGATCTTTTACGATACGGTGAAAGTGTTTTATGGCGCCAAGCGGTTGGAAGTGGGG
>DASZOW010000062.1:0-4316 GCA_035550615.1 Puia sp. | reverse complement strand
TGAAGATCATTGCCGACTCGCTGCACACGCCGGAAGGGAACATTCATGCCGAGAACAATAAGCCGGGCTGACCGGTAGTCTTATTTATACCTGACCGGCTCCTGTCCCGCCTCCCGGCGGGACAGGACGCATTTCCGGCATTTTTACCGGAAGTTTGCCACATAGTGATTTTGATGTAAATTTGCCCCCTAAATTGTTTAAATTTAATTCGAGCTTAAATCTTTACCACATTTTATGGCAAATACGGCAGACATCAGTCGTGGCATGATTATCAAATTAGATGGTAGCTTATATACCGTTGTGGAATTCGGCGAGAATAAAACGGCCCGGGCTGCGGCAAAGGTCTGGGCAAAATTGAAGGGTGTGGACAATAGCCGATCCATAGAAAAGACCTGGAACAGTGGCGATACCATCCATCCCGTACGTGTGGAAAGAAAAGCCTACCAGTTCCTCTACAAGGACGATACCGGTTACAATTTCATGGATAATGAGACATTCGAACAGATCGCGTTGCAGGAACAGCTGATCGATGCCCCTCAATTTCTCAAGGAAGCCCAGGAAGTATCCGTATTGATCAACACCGAGACGGACCAGCCCATGAGCGTGGAATTGCCAGATAAGATCATAGTTCAGGTCACCTATTCCGAACCTGGTATCAAAGGCGACACCGCGACCCGCACCCTCAAACCCGCCAAAGTCGAAACAGGGGCTACCGTCCATGTACCCTTGTTCGTCAACGAAGGTGAGTTGATCCGGATCAACACAAAGACCGGCGAATATGTCGAAAGAGTAAAATAACTGCAGCTAAATGATAAGAACCTCCGGCAAAGCTCGGAGGTTCAATTTATTATTTACTCGCTGTTTTTGGGTATATTTAGCTATAATCCCTATTTTAGCCGCCCAAATAAAACTGTAAATTCATCCACCATGGATTTTAAACAGATTCAGGAGTTGATCAAAATGATCAATAAGTCAAACATCGGCGAAGTAAGCATCGAAGAGAAAGGTTTCAAATTGACGATCAAACAGAAAGAAGAACCCGCAGTTCAACAGGTCATTGCCGCGCCCATGCATGCGTCTCCGGTAGCGGCTCTTCCTGCGGCGCCCGCAGCGGCGCCTCAACCACAGCCCGCAGCTGCGGCGGAAAAAGCCGCCAAGACAGCCGAAGCCCCGGCCGGGAATACCGTCACCATAAAAAGCCCCATGATCGGCACGTTCTATCGTAGCCCGTCTCCCGATAAGCCGTCTTTTGTAAACGTGGGCGACGAGATCGCCCCGGGAAAAGTGGTGTGTATCATCGAAGCGATGAAACTTTTCAATGAGATCGAAAGCGAGGTTCAGGGTAAGATCGTCAAAGTGCTGGTGGAAGATGCTTCCCCTGTGGAATATGACCAGCCCCTGTTCCTTGTCGAACCATAACCGGTAAGGGTCCCGGCATGAGAAAAATTCACTGATCCTATCAAACCCTACAGCATGTTTAAAAAGATACTGATCGCCAACCGAGGAGAGATCGCTCTCAGGGTCATCCGCACCTGTCGCGAGATGGGCATAAAAACTGTTGCAGTCTACTCCACGGCAGATAAGGAAAGTCTTCATGTCAAGTTCGCGGACGAAGCCGTCTGCATCGGAAAACCGGCCAGCTTCGATTCCTATCTCAATATCCCGCACATCATGGCCGCTGCAGAGATCACCAATGCAGATGGCATCCATCCCGGCTACGGCTTCCTGGCGGAGAACGCCCGGTTTGCCGAGATCTGCGGCGAGCATGAGATCAAATTTATCGGGCCTACACCTGCGATGATCAATTCCATGGGGGACAAGATCACTGCCAAGGAGACGATGATCAAAGCCGGTGTTCCGGTGGTGCCTGGCGGGGAAGGGCTGCTCGAAAGCCTCGACCAGGCCAAAGGCATGGCCAAGGAGGTCGGTTACCCCATTATCCTCAAGGCTACTGCCGGCGGCGGTGGCAAAGGGATGCGTGTGGTCTGGGAAGAAAGTGAAATGGAAAGGGCCTACAATACGGCAAAAGCCGAGGCCGGCGCCTCGTTCAAGAACGACGGCATCTACATGGAAAAATTCGTAGAAGAACCCCGGCATATCGAGATCCAGGTTGCCGGTGACCAATATGGCAAGGTTTGTCACCTCAGCGAACGGGATTGTTCCATCCAGCGCCGTCACCAGAAACTGGTAGAGGAATCGCCTTCGCCGTTTATGACGGAAGACCTCCGTCGACGGATGGGCGAGGCCGCTATCAAGGCCGCTTCCGCCATCAACTATGAAAGTGTGGGAACCATCGAGTTCCTGGTGGATAAACACCGTAACTTCTACTTCATGGAGATGAACACGCGTATCCAGGTAGAACACTGCGTCACCGAAGAAGTGGTCAATTTCGATCTCATCAAGGAACAGATCAAAATAGCCGCCGGCGACAGCATCAGCGGACTCAACTACGAGCCCCAGATGCATGCCATCGAATGCCGCATCAATGCCGAAGATCCCTATAACGATTTCCGTCCTTCTCCCGGCCGGATCAGCGTTCTCCATCAACCCGGCGGACATGGGATCCGCGTCGATTCGCACGCATATGCAGGATATACCATTCCCCCTTATTACGACTCCATGATCGCCAAGATCATCGCCGTAGCGCGTACCCGGGAGGAAGCGATCAATACCATGCATCGCGCGTTGAGCGAATACGTCATCGAAGGGATCAAAACGACTATTCCCTTCCATCTGCAGCTGATGAAGGACGAGCGTTTCCGCAGCGGCGATTTCAATACGAAATTCCTCGAAAGCTTCAAGATGGTGTAATGGGCGTAACCGGTGGGGCCGGGATGTCGAAAACCTAGCCGGCGAATGCCGCGGCCAGTTCGTCGATCTTGCCGACCGCTCCATAAAACGCGGCGATCTTGCGGATCACGCCTTCTACCAGCGCATCCGGGCAGGACGCCCCGCTGCTGATGAGGATACGTACCGGCTTATTGCCGGAAGGCAGCCAGCCTGCGGTATGAAGCTCCTGTTTGGTGTGAAAATTGTAATGGAATATCTCCTGCGGCGAGAGTATCTTCTCCTCGGAAGCGATAAAATAGGTCGGCAATTTTTCCTCGCATAGCTCTACAAGATGGGAGGTGTTGGAAGAATTATATCCTCCTACGACGATGGCCAGATCGGCCGGCGCCTCCAGCATTCCGAAGATAGCATTCTGATTATCCAGCGTCGCGTAGCAAAGCGTGTCCCGCGTATCGGCAAAATGTGTCTCGATCCCCGCGGCGCCATACACCGAGATCATCGTCTGCCTGAGAAGATCGGCGATGGCCTGCGTGTCGCTTGCCAGCATGGTGGTCTGGTTGACGACCCCGATGCGCTGCAGATCGCGGGTTATATCGAAACCAGCGCTATACTGCCCCTTAAAATCAGCGTAAAAATTTTCGGCAGCCGCTTCCCCGCGGATATATGCCGCCAGATTCAGCGCTTCCGCCATATCCCTGACCACGACCGTAGGCGTTTCTGCCGCCGCGTGCGAAAAGGTCGCCCGCGTTTCCTCATGCCCCGGTTTGCCATGCACCACGATCGTATAGTTCCTGCCCGCGATCTGCGAACTCCGGTTCCAAACCTTCTCCACAAAGGGGCATGTGGTATTATACCTTTCCGTCCGGATGCCTATCTCCTGTAGCCGATGTTCGATCTCGAGGGTAGTGCCGAAAGCAGGGATGATCACGATGTCGTCCGCCGTCAGCTCTTCGAAACCCACCAGCTGCTTTCCTTTGGTATCCTGCAGAAACCGTAACCCGCGGCTCAGAAGATCGGCGTTTACCTGTGGGTTATGGATCATCTCGCTGAGCAGGAAGATCCGGCGGTCCGGATTTTCGTCGATGGTCCGAAACGAGATCTCGATGGCGTTCTCTACCCCATAGCAAAACCCGAAATGGCGGGCGAGATAGATCTGCAAGCCGCCCAGGTCGAGCAGGGTTGGGCTTAGGTCCTTCTTCATCTTGTCCTGGATCTTGCGTCTCGCCTTGATGGCCGAGATCAGCGGGCTCCGGTAGATAATGGGGATTTCGAAGTTCTTCATGACGGCACAAAGGTACACCAGATGGGCCGGAGGGCCATCCGCCGAAGGCAATATTTAGCCAAACCAGGGCGTATCGACCGGCCATAGTGGGGAATATATACTATCTTTCCGCCCCAAGCAGAGGAAATATGAGCGAATTTCAGCCTGTCGATTGGATCTATTCATCCAATATCTATGAAGTCAATCTCCGCCAGTATACCCCGGAAGGCACATTCAACGCCTTTGCCCGGGAACTTCCCCGGTT
>DASZOW010000061.1:0-33131 GCA_035550615.1 Puia sp. | reverse complement strand
GAACTCACGGGGAGAGTAGTGCAGAAAGACCGGAGCCAGGGAGACTCCGTGTTAAGCGACCACTCTACCCATGTTGCCGGGACAATGATCGCGGCCGGCGTCAATCCCGTAGCGAAGGGGATGTCGTTTGGCGCCAAACTGCTACAGGCTTATGATTTTGCCACGGATGAGTCCGAAATGGCGTCGGCGGCCGCCGGCTCCAGTGGTATCATTGTCTCGAACCATAGCTATGCGGATATCGCCGGCTGGTATATCAACGAGGATGAGAACGACCGTTGGGAATTCTGGGGCAATCCCGGTGACACCGTCGATATAAAATTCGGGCTTTATGACAAGGATGCCGAGATATGGGATTCTATCGCCTATAATGCTCCGTATTATTTGATATGTAAAGCAAGCGGTAACAACCCGGGTGAAACGGGTCCTAATGTGGGCCAACCCTATTGGCGGATGAATACGGCGGGCAACATGGTCAGTTCAGGCAACCGCCCCGCCGGCATCAGCAGCAACGCCGGTTTCAAAACGATTGCCACTTATGGCTGCGCCAAGAACATCCTTACGGTCGGGGCGGTCAATCCCATTCCGGGCGGTTATTCGAGGCCTTCCGATGTGGTACAGGCGTCCTTTAGCAGCCTTGGGCCCACGGGGGACGGGCGGATCAAACCGGATGTGGTGGCCGACGGGGTGAATGTCCTGTCCTCGATCGCCACGGCGGACAATGCCTATGATATTTTCAGCGGTACCTCGATGGCCACGCCTGCCGCGGCCGGTTCTTCCTTCCTGCTGCAGGAATATTATTCCAAGCTGCATCACGATTCGCTGATGTACAGCGCCACGCTCAGGGGACTGCTGATCCATACGGCGGATGAAGCCGGCAGCAATCCGGGGCCGGACTATACATACGGGTGGGGCCTGATAGACATGCAGAAAGCAGCGGCCGTGATCACGGCGGATAGCGCCGATCAAAGTCAGCGGATCATCCAAAGCAGTCTTACCAATGGCACTAAAGATTCGGAGACGTTTACGGTGACTGCTTCCGGTAAAATGCCGCTGACCGCCACCATCTGCTGGACCGATCCTGCCGGCACTCCCGCCAGCATACCGGTAAATGTCCACAATTTTGCCGACACCGGCATAAAGCTGGTCAACGATCTCGATCTGCGGATCAAGGATAATGTCACCGGAACGGTGTATATGCCATGGATACTGAATCCTGCGAAACCCGGCAACGCCGCCAGCAAGGGCGACAATATCCGCGACAACGTCGAGAAAGTGGAGCTAGGCGACAGCCTGGTACCGGGCAGGAGCTATACTATTACGGTGAGCCATAAAGGGATTCTGCAACGGGGCACGCAGGCTTACAGTCTGCTTATCAGCGGCGAAGGCGGCACGGCTACATGCACTTCGACTTCTACCACCAGTGGTTCGAGTATCGACAAGGTCACGATCGGCAAGGTCTCCTTCTCAAATGCTCTTAATGCCTGCCGGAATTATACCGACAATACAACGGCAACTGCTTTTTCGCTGCCTGTAGGGTCAACCGTGGCCGACACCATTCTGAACAGCAGCTGCAATGGCTCGGCCAATAACCGGGTCATAGCGGTATACATCGATTTTAACAACAATGGCAGTTTCACTGATCCCGGTGAGCAGGTAGCGCTTAGCGGGTCGCAGAGTTCCGGCAATTATATTTCGACCATTACTGTTCCCCCAACGGCTACCATCGGCGCTTATGCCCTGATGCGGATCATCGCTGAAGAGACGTCGGACCCTTCCAGCGTTAGTCCTTGCGGAACATACGGGACGGGCGAGACGCAGGATTTCCGGGTGGTCTTTACGAACCCCGCGAATGATGTAGGCGTCACCGCGCTGGAATCTCCGAGCTCGTCGACCTGTGCCAATGATTCGCAATTGGTATCTGTCCATATCCATAATTACGGTTCGGTGGCGCAGACGGGAGGCATTCCGGTGACGACCGTTATTACCAGCAGCGGCACGACGATCAAAACACTGACGGCTACGTGTCTGGATAGTATTCCGGCAGGAGGAGACGTGATCTTTACGTATAATAATTCCTTTGTCGCTGCCGCGGGGCAATCTTATACATTGCAAAGCTGGACAGGTGGCGACGCCAATACTTCCAACGACACCAGTACGGTGAGCGTCCTGGTCAATGCGGCCGAACCGGCCGGCACGGGTGCGGCCACCGTCTGCGGCTCCAGCGCCAGCTCCGTAATCTTGCATGCAAACACTTCCGGCAACGACCTGGCTCTATGGTACGATAGCCCGACGGCCAGTACCCCGATAGCCGCTGGCAACAATACCACGACCACGGAGATCACATCCAACAAGACGTATTATCTGGGTATGAATGATCTCAAGATAAAAGCCGGCCCATCCGGTAAGAATGCGAGCATCCTGAACAGCAGCAGCTCGACTTTCGGCGGCGCTTACTTCCGGTTCGGCGGCAATTTTATGAGGATTACGACCCATATTCCGCTGACCATCGAGAGCGCCAAAATGTACATCGGGCATACCGGTCAGATCACCTTTACCCTTGCGCAGCTGGTCAGTTATGACTATCCTACCGGCGGATACCAATATATCCCGCTGCTGAGCAATACCGTGGATGTGTATCCGACCATGCCGAATTACAACAACAAGGATACCGCCATTCAGATAAATGTACCGGCAGGGAGCACCGCGGATACGGGCGCCTATTTCCTGATAAATATTCCGATCCCGAATCCCGGCGATTACATTCTGATGATAGATTGTGAAAACTATGCGTCGGCTTTCCTGAATGCCAATATCAAGACCGATCCTTATCCGATGACCTTACCAGGCGTGATATCGATCACCGGCAACGATATGACCGACAAGGTCGCGGCCGACAGCATCAGCTATCCGCATAAATTCTACTATCCCCTGTACGATATCGGGATACGTTTAGATGGTTGTTCTTCGACCAGCCGGGCGGCGGTGACTGCAACCACGGAGGCATCCCCCGTGATTACCTTGCAGGGCAATGTCTTTGTCAGCAGTATCGCTACGGGAAATCAATGGTATCTGAATGATACGCTTCAAAAGGACTCCACCGGGCAGCAATTTACGCCCAGGAACCCAGGCGTATACTATACGATTGTCTATGACCCGACGACGGGGTGCAGCCTCAAATCAAATTCCATTGTCTATGTGCCGAACTCGGGGGACGCCAATTCGCGGATCGGGCTGCATGTATGGCCGAGTCCAAGTTACGGAGATTTCAAAGTCACCTTCTTCATGGACACGCAGGACAATCTAAGTATAGCCTTTTATGATATGTTGGGCCGGAGGGTATATCAGCGGGATTATGGAAGCTTTACGGGAGCTTTCTATGACGACATCAGCACTACTCTTGGAGCGGGGATCTATACGATGAAGATCTTCCATGGATCGGACACTTATCTGTACAAGGTTATTGTCCGGCATTAGGGACCGCATCAGGAAAAATTAAATAAACTTCTATGCTTCAACCCTGGCAAACGGGGAAGGTTATCCGAATCGAACAGGAGGCGCTGCAAACCAGGAGATTCTGGATCCAGCTTCCGGAGATGACAGCGTTTGATTTCGAGCCCGGACAATTCGTAACGCTTGACCTGCCCATCCACGAAAAACTTAATAAACGCATCCGCAGCTATTCCATCGCATCGTGGCCGGACGGCACCAATGTGATCGAGCTGGTTATAGTATTGTTGGAGGGTGGGGCCGGAACAAATTATTTGTTCAATGAGGTCAAGGTAGGCAGTGAGCTTACGCTCAGGGGTCCCCAAGGCATATTTACATTACCCGATTCCATAGAAAAAGACCTTTTCTTTATCTGCACAGGAACGGGTATCGCTCCGTTCCGCTCGATGAGCCATCATATCCTCAATAGCAATATAGCCCACCGGGACATCTATCTGATCTTCGGGTGCAGACGTTTTGAAGACGCGCTTTATAGAAAGGAGATGACAGAACTTGCAGAGAAGATCCCCTGTTTTCACTATATTCCTACTTTCTCACGGGAAAAACCCGATGACAATGGGATAACGTTTCGCACAGGGTATGTCCATTCAATTTATGAAGAACTGTGTCCGCGGCAGGAGATTCTCCGTCCGGCGCAATTTTTTCTTTGTGGATGGAAGAATATGATCGATGAAGCCAAGCAACGCATCCAGGCCCTTGGTTACGATCGCAAATCGATCCACCAGGAGCTATACGGATGAGCTGAACTACTTGGTTGCTTTTTCTTTGGGAGATTCCTTGCCATTACCGTTGATCTTCATCGGAATAACAGGGATAGGCTGGCCTTGCTTCAGCTTAGCTTCCAGTTCCACGAATGCTTTTTGGGCTTCCAGTGTTTCCTGGTTACTACTGAGGATATCTGCTTCGAGCCGTTGGATCTTTGAATGGGCTTTTGCAAGTCTCCTTCTGCCAATAAGATAGCCTATAAAAATTCCAAAAACACCTGCAACCGCCAAAACGATGGGGTTAATGATCAGATCGGATGTTAATGACATTTTTCTAAAAAAAGTTTAAAGTTCTGAACAAGTAGACAGGAGATCCAAAAAGAAAATGCGACACGCTTTTACAGGGGATAGTGGCAGGGTTGGCGCTCGTTACCGGGTCAAATATAGCGATAAAATGACACAATCGCTCAATAATTTCCAACCAAAATTTTTTTTGTTTCTTAGCTCAGGTTTCGGTTAACGATAGCCGCCACCTCGCTGATCGGAATCCGCTCCTGTTGCATGCTATCCCGATACCGGATGGTCACCGTTCCGTCCTCTTTGGACTGATGATCAACGGTGACGCAAAATGGAGTGCCGATGGCGTCCATCCGGCGATAACGCTTACCGATCGCATCTTTTTCCTCATAAAAACACCGGAACCGGGGCTTACAGGTCTCCATGATCTCGCGAGCGAGCTCGGGGAGTCCGTCTCTTTTAGTAAGGGGAAGGATAGCCAGTTTTACGGGCGCCAGCCGGGCGGGGAATCGCAGGACTACCCGGGTATCGGGTTTTTCCGGTGTTCCCAGTTCTTCTTCTGCATAAGCCTCGCTCAGCACCATGAGGATCGTCCGATCCAGGCCGATCGAGGTCTCAATGACATAAGGAATATAGTTTTGATTTATCTCCGGATCGAAATATTGCATCTTTTTCCTGCTGTATTCCTGATGATTCTTCAGGTCAAAATCGGTGCGGGAATGGATGCCCTCGACCTCCTTGAAGCCGATGGGAAATTCATATTCGATGTCGCATGCGGCATCCGCGTAATGCGCCAGCTTCACATGGTCATGGAAACGGTATTTTTCCGCGGGGATACCGAGGCCCAAATGCCATTTCATCCGGGCTTGTTTCCAGTATTCATACCACTCCTTCTGCGTGCCGGGACGGATAAAGAACTGCATTTCCATCTGTTCGAACTCCCGCATCCGGAAGATGAACTGCCGGGCGACGATCTCGTTACGAAAGGCTTTGCCGATCTGGGCGATGCCGAACGGGATCTTCATACGGCCGGTCTTCTGTACATTGAGGAAGTTCACAAAAATGCCCTGCGCCGTTTCGGGACGCAGATAGATCACGCTGGCTTCTTCGGAGACGCTGCCCAACTGGGTGGAGAACATAAGATTGAACTGCCGGACATCCGTCCAGTTGGAGGTCCCGCTGATCGCACATTTTATTTTCTGAGTTTCGATGAGTGTCTTTAATCCGTCGAAGTCACTGGCGGCAAGCAACCGGTCCATCTCCGTCTGAAGCGTATCCGCCTCCTGCTTTTTGCCTGCCTGCTCCAGTTCGTCGATCCGCGCCTCGATGAGATGGTCGACCCGGTAACGTTTTTTGCTATCCTTGTTATCGATCATCGGATCGCTGAAATTATCCACATGGCCGCTGGCTTTCCACGTGGTTGGATGCATGAATATGGCTGCGTCGATGCCGACGATGTTCTCGTTGAGCTGCGTCATGCTTTTCCACCAATGGTCCTTGATATTTTTCTTGAGCTCGCTGCCATACTGACCATAGTCGTAAACGGCGCTTAAGCCATCATATATCTCGCTGGAGGGAAAAATAAAACCGTACTCTTTGCAATGGGAAATTATTGCCTGAAACCTGTTAGTGTCATTTGCCATGCCGGCAAAGATAAAGGATTCTACCGCAGCTTTTCATTGGCCTGATGACGGTCGGCATCACGGATATTTTTTTTGATGAAATTGCCTTGCAGCGCGGCTGTAAGATCTATTCCCGTTTGGTTGGCGATACACAACAGCACCCAGAGCACATCGGCTAGCTCATCCCCTAATTGTTTTCCCTCGTCCGATGTTTTGAACGACTGGTCTCCGTAGAGCCGGCTCATGAGTCTGGCCACCTCTCCGACTTCTTCGGTAAGGATCGCCATATTTGTCAGCTCGCTAAAATACCGGACACCGGTAGTACTGATCCACGCATCGACAAGCTGCTGGGCCGAGCGAATGGTGATCTCCTGATTTTCCATTCCATAAAAATACATAAGTAAGCGCTGCCGGGTGGATCGAGTTTTTTTATCGGGTACAGGATCTCTACAGAATTTTGCTGTTATTTCATATACATGAAAATCCTAATTGTTGAAGATGAGGCCGATCTAGCACATAGTATGGCTACTTATCTTAAAGGAGAAAATTACCTCTGCGAACTAGCCCCTGATTGTCGTACGGCGTTGGAAAAGATAGACTTATATGATTACGACTGCATCTTACTGGATATCTCGCTTTCCGACGGGAATGGACTGAACGTACTTAAAGAATTGAAAGCCAATAACAAAACCGACGGGGTTATCATCCTATCCGCAAAGAATTCCATAGACGATAAGATCGACGGACTGAATCTGGGCGCTGACGATTATCTGAGCAAACCTTTTCATCTGCCTGAATTGAATGCCCGAATCGCTGCAGTGATCAGGAGAAGACGATTCGAGGGCAATAAAACACTGGTATTGAATGAGTTGATCATCGATCTTATCGGTAAGACGGTGACAGTGGGAAAGGAACCCGTGGATCTCACGCGAAAGGAATACGATCTGCTGCTTTATCTCGCTTCCAATAAGAACCGGGTGATATCGAAAAATGCGATCGCCGAGCATCTTTCCGGGGAACAGGCCATGAGCTATGACAATCTGGATTTTATCTATTCACACATGAAGAATCTCAAACGTAAGCTGAGCCAGGCGGGATGCGGTGATTATATCCGGTCGCTCTATGGAATGGGCTACAAATTCGAGATCAGGTAGCCATTATTCCCTGTCTTTGGTATCGATCAGGATCGTGACCGGGCCATCGTTCAGCAGCTCGACCTTCATGTCTGCGCCGAATTCGCCCGTGAGAACGGGTTTACCCAACTCGGCACTCATACGGCCGATCAATTTTTCGTATAGGGGGATCGCAATACCGGGTTTACTGGCCCGGATATAAGACGGGCGATTACCTTTTCTTGTGGATGCAAAAAGAGTAAACTGGCTTACCAGCAGGATGTCTCCACCGATGTCCCTGACGGAGACATTCATCACCCCTGCCCGGTCGTCGAAGATGCGCAGATTGGCGATCTTTCCGCTGAGCCATTCGAGATCTTCCGGGGTATCGGCATCCTCGATACCTACGAGTACCAGGAGACCGTTGCCGATCGAAGATCTTACTTGTCCCTGGATAGTGACGGATGCCCGACTGACGCGCTGGATAACGGCTCGCATTTTTGACGTGAAGATACAAGCTGGAGCGCAATTGGATGCTCTCGGACGACTACGATCGCGGTACCGACTGCCATCAGCAAAAAGATTATCGACGCCATCCACTGCATTTGTCTGCCTAAGTAATACGAGAGCGGCCGAAAGATGAAGCGGATGATATGTCTGCCTTTGGGTATCGAGAGACCGCGTAACACGTAGTTGGTACGGATGATCGGCATTTCCTTTTCATCGATCCATGCCCGCCAGCCCCGCTTATAGTAGACCTCGCTGAAGACGGCAAACCGCCCGTGTGGCGATTCACACCGATAGGTAACTACGTCATTATCGTTTTTGATCAGCTGGATGAATCCCGAGGTATCGGTGGTGGAGGTGTAAGCGACCTTATTGCTGTCCTGCGAGAAGAGGATGGCGGTGTCTTTGGGATGGAAATGAGTAAGGGCATTCATTACGGTTCCGGCCGTGGGTTCGAACCGGACCCCGCGTACAAACCAGACAGGTCCCAGCGAGCCCTGGTTTCGGACGACAGTGTCGCCGCCGTCGGTGGCGGGCCGGATGATATACTTTGTGTTCAGCATATTGATCACCGGGGCGCAATTGGGGTAGTTGAACAGCTGCCGGTTAATCAGGTCTTCATAGATCTTGAGCCTTGCCGCATGATAGCCGCCGATGGAATGATGGAAATAGGCCGTCATGGCCCCGTAGGTCAGCGCGTTCGAGATGTCGTCCCGCAGGTCGAAGACCCGATAGTACCCTTTGTCCGCCATGATCTCGCGATCGGCATCGGTGGCCGTAAAATTCTGCTGATATTCCGCGCGTTCCTTGTAGTTATCCGTATCGAGGTAGTTAAGGTCCACGGAAAATACATCGGCAAAAGCCAGGATGCCGACGATGCCGAGCAGCACGGCCGGGCGAAGCTTTTTCCATAAGTAGACAGCGATGGTCAGGGCGCCCGCGGCTGCGAAGATGAGGGTACGCAATATCCTTTGGCCAAAGAGCTGCCGTCTGTCGGCGTGAAGCCCCTATACGAAGTCCGCCATATAGGCGACAGCCGTCTTACCGCGGGCTGCCGCTTTTTGCAAAAGCTCCGTCTCCCAATCGCTGGAATAATTAAAGTTGAAATAGAGGGCGGCGAGTATGGCAAAAATACCCGCCATGGCCAGGAGGCCCCAGCCATAATGACGCCAAAGCGTTTTCCTGTCTTCCCTCTTCATGATCTTCTGGAGGGCGAGAACGGCCATCATGCAGAACAGGAAGGTGGGTACCACGAGGATCATGCTGGGCCCGCGAAATTTGTTATAAAGCGGAAGATACTTGAGCAGGAAGCCGTTGAACGATTGAAAATAGCCGCCCCAGCTCATCATGATAGTTACGATGCAAACAGACAGTATCCACCATTTATGGCGGTTGTCGAGGATAAAGAGTCCGACAATGGCCAGCAGGATGATGATTGCGCCGACGTAGGGCGGACCTGAGAAAAAATCACCCACCCCGCCCCAGTAATAACGCGGCCCGTTCTCACCGACGAGGGCCGACAGATCCGAAGGCATTTTATTCAGGGCGCGGACCGCCCTCGATCTTTGAGCGGGCAGCTGCAATTCGGTGCTTCCACCATAGATATCCGGCACGAGCATCACAAAAGGCTCCAGCTTATACATGCTGAACTCGAAGGCGGATTGCTCGCTGAAGCCGTCGTGGGTATAATTGCTTTGAGTAGACGCCAGCTCGCTGCCGCCGCGGACCGTCTCTTTTGAAGAATCAAAGGTTGTAAAGAGGGCCACGGCATTGCATAGAACACCGACCAGGGCCGCGCCGAGGGCCAGCGCGACCGTCCGGACCAGCAGACGGCCTTCGCCACCACGGAGCCATGGTATCCCATAACCCAGCAGGAGGCCGCCTGCGATGATCATGGTGTAGTAGATGATCTGGACATGGTTGAATGAGATCATCAGCGCCGTAAAAAGCGTGGTCAGCACCATTCCCAGCCAGTATTTTTTTTCGCAGATGAGAATAAGGGCGCCGATGACGCCGGGGATCAGGGCGATCGTTTGCATTTTGGTATCATGACCGACGGCCACGATCACCACATTATATGTCGCATAGGCGTAGGCTAATCCGCCGATGATACCGATATAGGGATCGATCCGCAGGACCAATGCGAGAAAATAAAAGCAGATGCAGGCCAGGAAAAAGAAGCTTGCAGGTTTCCGGAGATAGAATGTGAACAATCCGTAAAACATATTGGGAATACTGATGGACCCGGTGTCCATAGCGATCTGGAAGGCCGGCATGCCGCTGAACATACCATTGCTCCATAAGGGAAAATGACCATGTGTTTTCTTATACTCAAAGGAATTATGCGCCATACCCTGCCATTGCATGACATCTTCCTGTTCCAGGACCTTGCCGCTAAACACGGGTCTGCAATAGACCACGGCTACTGCAAGGAACACGAAAATGGCAACCAGGTGCGGGAACACGCGCCAGAATAAATCCCTACGTTTATTTTTCATGCTGGTTTCACGGAAGATCGCTGGCCGACACTGACTCTCAAATCTTTGCAATTACTGGACCATGCTCACCCTATCCCTACGTTTTTTAATTTATCTTTAACGCGGTGATCTTACCACGCCAACAAGCGAAGCCCATGACATCAGGCCTGAACCGTGCTAAAATAACATGAAGATCGATATTACAAAAGAAATTATTTTCAGGACGGCACGCAGCGGCGGAAAAGGCGGCCAGAATGTCAACAAGGTCGAGACCATGGTAGAAGGTTATTTTTCTATCCGGGAGTCGGCGCTGCTTACCGGGGACGAGAAGGATCTGCTGGAGCGCAAACTGGCCTCGCGGATCAACGCCGAAGGATTTATCCAGGTCCGCTCACAGGTCCATCGCACGCAGCTGGGGAATAAAGCAGAGGTCATCCGGAAAATGCACGAGCTTCTCGAAATGGGGTTGAAGAAGGAGAAACGGCGGATAGCCACCAAGCCCTCGGCAGCGGTCAGAGAACGCAGGATCGAACATAAGAAGAGACAAAGCCAGAGAAAGGAAGGGCGGAGAAGGGTGCGCGGCGACGAATAAAACAAAAAGGGCTGTGACCGGGGAGCGGCCTAAAACAGCAAATCCCGACCTGTCGACGGGATTGCTGCGGAAACTCACGAATGTTTAACGATTAAAATGGTATTTGATCAGGAAAAGAAGGGGTTTAGGTGATCGGAACAAATTTCCGCCATCCCTGCCTGCCGGCCTAGCGCAGTACTACGCAAAACCATACGTATTTCTACCTATTTTATTAAGATCCCGGTAGGTTAAAAAAGCCTAATTTTATCCGGATGAAAAATAGTATTAGCCTGATAATCGCAGACGACCATGAGATCTTTAGGGACGGGCTCGCGCTCATGTTAGCCAAACAGGAGACAGTAAAGCTGGTCGGTCAGGCGAGGGATGGTCAGGAACTGATACAACTGGTGGATGAAACGAGGCCCGATATGGTGCTTACCGATATCAAGATGCCCCGGATGAGCGGGATTGCGGCGACCAGGCTCCTGCTACAGCGTTATCCGGCGCTTAAGATCATTGCGCTGTCGATGCATGAAGAAGAAGATCTGATCGTAGAGATGCTCGAAGCCGGGGCGAGGGGTTATCTTTTAAAGAATGCCGACAAAAAAGAGATCCTGGAAGCCATCTTTACCGTTGAGGAAGGGAATATCTATTATTGCAAACATACGACGGCCAATCTGGCCTCGCTGATCGTAAAAAGCAAGTTCGAGTCACAAAAGAAGGCGCCCGGCGCCCTGTTCACCGACAGGGAAAAGGAGATCATCCGGCTTATTTGCAGACAGCATACGGCCCAGGAGATCGGCGAGCTTTTATTCCTGAGCAAACGGACGGTAGAAGGCTACCGGACGCGGATACTGGAAAAAATGGATGTCAAGAATACTGCGGGCGTAGTGATCTTTGCCCTGAAGCACAGTATCATCCGGGAAGAGGAGATTCTCTGAACATACGTTATTTGGATTTTGAGCGTTAATTTTGCGCAGTCGGGACCTGTATAGGTCCGCTGACCCAACATGAGCAGTATTAAAAAATTAGCGGGCGAGACGGTCTGGTACGGCGCAAGTTCTATTTTTGCCAAGTTCCTCAACTATATGCTGACCCCCTATCTGACCCATAAGTTCAAGGGGACACCTGAATATGGGCAGATGAGTCTGGTATATGCCGCTATTTCCTTTGTGAATATCGGGGTGCTTTTCGGGCTGGATTACGCGTATTTCCGGTTTATCCAAAAAAAGGAGATTGAAAAATACCTCTATCCTACCCTGCTGATCTCGATGTTCTCGAGTACGACCCTGATCACCGTGCTGATCATCGCCCTGCGGATACCATTTTCGCGGATGATCGACGTCGCGAATCATCCGAGCTATATCGTCCTGAGCGCTTTTCTCATTGCATTCGATGCCCTCTCTGCGCTACCCTTTGCCCGGCTAAGGCATGAGCAGAGGCCGAGGAAGTTTGCTTTTATCCGGATATCCGGCATCCTGGTGAATATTGCGCTTACGTTTTTCTTTCTTTCCCTGTGTCCTACCTTACTGAAGGCGCACCCCAATAGCATCATCGCCTTGATCTATCAGCCAAAATTCGGTTTTGTAGGGTATGTGCTGCTGGCCAACGTGATCCAAAATTTCTTTCAGCTGATATTACTTTCGCCGCTGGTCAAAGGAGTTCGATGGACGTTCAATCTGCCGATCTGGCGGGAGGTGATGGTTTATGCCCTACCGCTGACCGTCGCGGGGTTCGGGGGGATGATCAACGAGACCTTTGACCGGATCATGCTGGACATGCGTCTGCCCCATGCCCAGCACTATGCAACTTACCAGGTGGGGATCTATAGCGGATGTTATAAGCTGTCGTTATTGATCACCCTTTTTGTGCAGGCGTTCCGGATGGGGGCCGAGCCCTTTTTCTTCCGGCAGTCCGTGGAGAATTCCGCGCAGCGGACCTACGCGCGGGTGATGAAGTTCTTCGTGATCCTGGTAAGCGGGATGTTCCTTTTTGTCTCGCTGTATGTCGATATCTGGAAATATTTTATCGCGGACCACAGCATGTGGGTGGGGCTAAAGGTGGTGCCCATCCTGCTTTTTGCCAATATCTTTCTCGGCATTTATTACAACCTCTCCATCTGGTATAAGATCACTAAAAGCACCCGTGCGGGGGCCTATATCACGCTGATCGGCGCGGCGATCACGCTAATCGTCAACTATGCATTGATCCCGTTCTGGGGCTATATGGCTTCCGCCTGGGCTACTTTTCTCTGCTATGGCAGCATGATGGTGATCTCCTTTAGCTGGGGCCAGCGGGTATATCGCGTCCCTTACGCCTGGAAGAAGCTCGTGGGCTACATGGTCATCGTGGCCCTGCTCTATTTTCTGCATACTTTTCTCACCGGTATCTGGGAAAGCCGGGTATTCTCTCTTGGGCTGGCGACGCTTTTCCTCGGGGCATACGTGGTGTTTATCCTGCGGGTGGAACGCAAGGAGTTTCAGCGTTTGCCGGTGATCGGCCGATTCCTGGGCGGCGCCACGGCTTAGCCGGCGGGCGGGATATTATTTTAGAAAAGGATTATTCGCTTTCTCCCACCCGATGTCTGTAGGTTCTCCATGTCCGGGGTACACGATGGTCTCGTCCGGCAGGGGCCAGAGCTGTTCGCGGATACTCTGCAGCAGTGTCATGTGGTCACCGCCGGGCAGGTCGGTCCGGCCGATGCTGTCCCGGAACAGCACGTCTCCGCCGATGAGGAACCCCTGTTCGGCGCAGTAAAACCCTACGCTGCCCGGGGAATGTCCCGGCAGGAAAAGGATCGAGAGCCGGTGATCCCCCAATGTTATATACTCACCGGGAGTCAGATACATGAATTCACCGCGGTAGTTCTCAAAAGGCATACCCCAGCGCAGACCCATTTCCGGCGCCCAGGATAGGACCTCACGCTCTTTTTCGTGGAGATGGAGGGGTAAGTCCCAGGTTTCGCTGACGAACCTGTTCCCAAAGACATGATCGAGGTGGCAATGGGTATTGAGCAGGAGTTTGGGGCTTAAGCCCTGCTGTTCAATATATTCCTGTAAAGCCGTCCGCTCGTTCCCGAAATAACACCCGGGATCGATGATACAACAGGCATCCTTTTCATCGGATAGCACGTATGTGTTCTCTTGTACAGGGTTGAATTCGAAAGACTTTACGGTCAGCATATTAACAAAGATCACTAATTAAAATCTATTTCACCGGTATTGGGGATTGTTATAACTTTAAAACTTAAAGGGTAGCAGGTATGCAATTTCATCAGTTTAGGTTGAAGTCTCACTATTTTCTCTGGTTACTTTCAGGATTGCTTTTTACCGCCGGCTCCCTCAGGGCCCAGGTCAACACGGTCGAATTTGGAAAGAACCGCCTGCAATTTAAAAAGTTCAAATGGCAATACTACCAGACCCAAAATTTCAATACTTATTTTAGCCAGGGAGGCCAGGATCTGGCCAAATATGTGCTGCAGCTCGCCGAAAAAGAACTCCCCGGGATCGAAAAATTCGTAGAGTACGGATTACAGCGCCGGGCAAATATCGTTCTTTACAACAGCTACAACGACATGGAACAGTCCAATATCGGTCTCAACCTGGACTGGCAGACGACAGGGGGCATTACCAAGCTGGTGAACAACAAAATGGTGATCTATTTCACTGGAGACCACAATAAATTACGTATCCAGATCCGGCAGGGGATCGCCCGCATCCTGGTCGAAAACATCCTTTTTGGCGACGACCTGGGGGAGTTTGCGGCCAACCAGACCTTGCTGGACCTTCCCCAATGGCTTACGGACGGCTATATCGAATATGCGGCGGAAGAATGGAACACGGTCCTGGATGATCAACTGAAATCCGCCATGCTTTCCGGCAGGTATAATAACTTTTATCAGTTCGCCTATGAGAAGCCGAATCTGGCGGGGCATGCCTTCTGGAATTACCTGGCGGAAAAATACAAAAAGGAGAACGTTACCTATTTTCTCTACCTGGCCAGGGTATACCGGAATCTGAACAATGCTTCGCAACGCATCTGCAAGAAGAAATTCAAGGAAGTCCTCAAGGACTTTATGGTCGAGGAGGAGGAGAAATACGAGAAGGATCTGCGTGGCCGCCGGAATCAGCCCAAGGGTACGGTAATGGTCACGGAAGATGTCAACGATCACAAGGATTTCTTCCATTTTACGCCCAATCCCAATCCCAAGAGTCAGACGTATGCGGTTGTCGAATATAACCGGGGAGCATACAAGGTCACCTTATACGAAAATTTTATTTACACGCATGTCCTGTTAAAGAACGGCGTGAAATCGCTGGAGGAACAGATCAATCCTCACTATCCGCTGCTGGCCTGGGATCCCAAGGGAACCCGGCTGACGTGCATCTATTGGGACCGGGGCAAGATAAAGCTGTTCGTATACGATGTTACCCGCCACTATAAGCCTATAGTCACGGATCTCCCGGATTTTCAGCAGATACAGGACATGAAGTACATGCTGAACAGCAATACCCTGTTGCTGAGCGCGGTCCGGAACGGGCAGTCGGATATCTATACCTACGATCTGGAAAAGGCCACCTACAAGCAGATCACCAATGACATCTATGACGATCTGGACGCCTCCTTCGTGTCTTTTCCTGGAAAAACTGGGATCATCTTCTCGAGCAACCGCCCCAGCGGTATGGCAGTGAGCAAGGATACCGTCCTGCCCAGCAACTATCACTACAATGTCTTTTTGGTGTCCAACTGGAATGAAGCCGAAGGAAAGCAGATCACGCAGCTCACCCATCTGAAATATGGCGACGCACGTTATCCGACACAATACAATGTCACGCATTTTACTTTTGTAAGCGATGAAAATGGTATCGGGAACCGCTATGCCGGTTTCTTTACTACCAAACGCGCGGGACTGGACACGGTTTATAAGGTTGGCGACGAGCTGCTGCATAATCCCACTCCCGGAGACCTGGATTCCATACTGAGGGCGCAGAATAAAACACAGCCGGATACTTCTTATGTATTTGCCATCACCAGCGACTCCTCGTATGTTTTCCCCATCACCAATTATCAAACCAGCCTGGTGGAGACCAAGGCTGCGGGCGACAATGGGCAGGTCAGCGAAGTTCGCCAGGAAGACGGCGCAAAATATCTCTATAAGCTGAAGGTGGACGATGCGGCGTTGAAGAAACGCAATGTCATTGCCCGGATGACGGATTACCGGAAAAAGACCGTTGCCGAGGCCCAGATCCAGGGGGCCAATGTATTGCGGCCGGTTTCGCCGTCGAGACAGGATACTGCGCATAGGCAGCCAAGCGGCGATTTCTTTGAAAGCGAATTCGACAAGGACAAGCGGGACTCCGGCATGAACCGGCGGCCGGCTCCGAACTCCAATCCCTTTGCCCTGCGGCCTACGCAGGCTTCCGCTCCCAGGGAAGAACCGATCCTGCGGAAGGCGAAGCTTTTCGATTACAACCTGAAATTCTCTGTGGATAATTTCACGGCCGGTTTCAACAATGATGTGCTGATAAGCAAGTACCAACCTTATACAGGCGCTGTACCGATCAATCTGAGCGGTCAGGATGCTTTCAGCGGAATGCTCAAGGCCTCGATCTTCGACCTCTTCGAGGACATACGGTTCACCGGGGCCGTCCGGCTGCCGTTTTTTGGCAGCGGTTCGAGCGAGTCGCAGGTATCGACGGCCAATTCCGCGGTCTTTACGCCGGGCAATTCCTCGTTCTTCGACGGCAGCAGTGAATATTTTGCCCGGGTGGATTATCTAAAACATCTGTTCGATTATTCGCTTATTTATTACCGGGAGACGCAGACGGGCAACTATATGGATCCGGCATTGCAGTCTACCTATCCTTATGATGCAAAGGCGTATACGAACCTCTGGCAGGGTGTGATCAAGTATCCCTTCGATAAGGTCCGGAGCCTCCGGCTTTCCGTGGGATACAGAACGGACAAGGTGGTGATCCGCCCCGACATCAATGGGTTCCCTCCGGTTCCGCCGATCGATTCCGTAGGCCTGGTATCGCCGCCGCTCGACAAACAAAATTATGGGCTGGTACACCTGGAGTATGTCTACGACAATACCATCCTCAAGGCCACCGATATCTGGAACGGTCTGCGGTACAAGGTCTATATGGATTGGAATACGCAGATGAACAGCGGTGCGGGCGTGGGCGCAGGCAGATATACCTATAACCTGGGTTTCGACGCGAGGCATTATCTGCCGATCTATCGCAACTTTATCTGGGCATTGCGGGTGGCCGGGGATTTCTCCTGGGGTAACAGAAAGATCGTGTATTACCTGGGCGGTACCGATGGCTGGCTTTTCCCCAAAGCCTACGCCAATCAGCCGTCGACCCAGGATCCGGACTATGCCTTTCAATCGCTGGCAGTCAACCTGAGGGGGTTCAAACAAAATATTACACATGGGAACAACGACGTCGTCATCAACAGCGAGCTGAGGTTACCGGTGTTCACCACGCTTTTCAACAAGCCCATCAATAATGCCTTCCTGAGGAATTTTCAGATCATTCAGTTCTTCGACCTGGGAACCGCCTGGAATGGCCGCTATAATGGTATAAAACGACCGGTAGAATCCTATCAGAGCGATGGTCCCAACAGTTTTACAGTCCTCCTGAAGGCGGGCGGTATCGGCCCCTTTGCCGGGGGATATGGGTTTGGCTGCCGGAGCACATTATTGGGCTATTTCCTGCGTTTCGATGCCGGCTGGCAGATGAATACCTTTTTCCAGCAAAAACCCGTGCTGAACGTATCAATGGGCGTAGACTTCTAAAGACACAAAAAAGCCGGTAAGTTTGTCGCTTACCGGCTCTGCACAAATCACCCGAACCCGCTAATCTTCTATCTCTTCTTTTGCCTGCACATTGACCCCGCTTTCGGCAATGCGCGTCAGCAGACTATCTGCCTTTTTCTCCTCCGCCAGAGTAACACTTAGAATTTCCGCAGCATCGGAATACCCCAAGGTCCGGGCCAATTGCACCAGGCCGCCGTAGGTGGCGATCTCATAGTGTTCCGCTTTCTGGCCGGCAAAGATGAGGCCTACATCCCGCTGTGCAGTGCTGTCTTCCGTTTCGTCGATGATCTCTTCGCCCTCGTCTGCTATTCCGGCAATGGCATGGCATTTTTTTCCTTCCGCCGGGATATTGATCATATCGAAGACCTTTTCCAGTCTCGACACATGATTTTTAGTTTCCTGGAGATGGCTGTTGAAGGCCTGCTTCAGCTCATCGGAGTGAGCGGCTTCTTCCAGTTTCGGCAGAACCTTGACCAGCTTTTGTTCCGCCCAATAGATATCCTTTATCTGGTCGACAAAGAATTCCTGCAATTTGGAATTCCTTGCGGTTCCCGATGTCGAGTTTGTAATGGTGTCCATACGGCTGTTTTTTTAGATCTGTTTAAAAAACATTCGCTAAAATTTCCATGCCAGCGGGAGAGCCTGTTGGCACGGGGGGATAAATCACCGATCTGCGGCGGCCTTTTCCCATTTGATCTTTCGGGAAAAATACATGACGACGCCGAGGATCACGAACAGACCAATGCTACCCATGAGCAGTGCATAGTCCTGCGATTGGATCAGGATATAGATAAACCCGTATTGCACGCTCAGCAAGAAGGCCATAAAAAAGGCTGTCTTTGCCGAATGCAGCGCGCTTCCGGCATACCACGAGATAAGCGCGATCGTCGCTATAGCTGCGGTCATATACGCCAGCGCGAAGGCCATGTATTCCGCCAGAGATAAAAGCAAAGTATAGAATATACATAATGCAAACCCTACGAGTGCATATTGGAGTGCATGGATGGCCAGATCGTACACCCATTCCATCAGAAGAAAAGCGGTGAAGGTAAGCAGGATCACGAGGATGGCGTATTTGACGCTGCGGGTGGTCTGCTGGTAAACGTCCACAGGGACCATGAGCGCGACGCCGAAGGCCGAGCTGGACAGATCATAAGCATTCCTTTTCCATTGCTGAGGAAACTTACCATGCAAGGCAAGCACTTTCCAATCGGCGATAAAACCACTATCCCTTACGGTACGCAGATCCGGCAGAGAGCTGCCGGTAAAGCTCGGATTGGACCAGCTGGAAGTAGCGGAGACCCGGGTGTCGCGGGCGCCGGGGACAAAGAGGAGATTACCGGACCCCTTGATCCGGATGGTGGAAGAGAATTGAACATCTTTGAAGGGGTCGGCATTCGCATCCGCCGGAGCCGACCATTGCGGCAAGGGAGCGGTCAGCGCATTTTTAAATTGATCGGTAGATATCTTTGCCGTTGCCAGCGTCAGGTCGGTCGAATGGCTGGCGGCGTCTGTGGACCGCCAATGGATCACCAGGTCATCGTTCAGGCCCTGGATATCGCTGATATCGAAAAAGACCGTGGCCTCTTTCCAAAGCATATTACCGGGGGTAAGACCCAATTCCTGCAAATGCAATCCATGGTAACTACCCTGCAGGTCGATCTCCGCTACATAGACGACGACCTGGTAGATGCCCCGGTATCTTTTCTCAGGGACGAGATGCGAACGGATGTCGAGCTGGTCCGGTAAAAAATATGCCCAGCGTCTTACCCGTTGATCGGCGCCATTGTCAGCCACCGAATCGAAATACGGGATGCCGATAACCGGGCCCGTGATGGCCTGAGATCCTGCCCAGTGCGAATCGATCTCTGAAACAGCATCCTGCTGTCTTTGCTGCCGTTCCGATACAAGATTTTGGATCAGGGCGGTCGGAATAAGCAATAGCAGGATCAGTGCGCCGATAACGGCGCTTTTAAAAAGGATTCTGAAATGGTTCCAGAACCCCGCTTTGTTTTCCATGATTAAATGTTTATATGAGCGAAAGTGGTCAGGTCAATGCATGACTTATTTTTTTGAGCATATTGTAAATAAAGCTGAGCAGGATGGTATAGCAGGCTATCATACCCCAGGCCTGATGGCTTTGAAACGGATGGACGACCAGATCGAGGATATTTCCAGCCAGTTCAAAGGGATTGGTGAGAATATCCCAGCTATTGAACCGCAGATACCGGCCGGTGTAGACTCCAAGCGCGTTGAGCGCCATGACGAGATAGATAAAAACGTTGCCAAAGAAAGTACCGGTAATCGGAAGCAACAATTTCTCCATCTGTCTGACCGATAAAACTCCGAGGAGGAGACCGTTCCAGGCAAAGGAAAAGATCAATGCCAGGTCATACCATTCCGGTATCCTGGGGTCCCGGCAGTCGATGAGATGATACAGATCGGTGAGAATATAAAAAGTGTTCGGGATGAACAGGAGCCAGGACAGGAACAAGGACAGGAACAGCAAGCGATCGGAACGGCGGGAGCGGCGGGGCCGTGCGACCCTGATGGAGAGCGCCGTCGAGATAACATAGGGAATATATGCCAGGAAAAGGTTCCAGATCATCCAGACAAACATAAATTTATGGAGATGGATGATGCGAAGCAGCACAAGCACCACACTAAAAATGCTGGATGCGGCGAGAAGACGATCGAGTTCGGATCTCAAGATCATGGGTCGGGTAACTCGGACGCCTGAAAATGCTCGGGTTATCATATGATTTTTGGTATGAAGATGAATAATGCGGCGACGACTGCCATGATCGCGGCCGTTAGTACGGCGCCTGCCGACAGATCTTTGATGATTTTGATGCTGGGATGGCGCTCCCTGGTAATCATATCCGCCAGACGTTCTATACAGGTATTGAAGATCTCCGTGATCCACACCAGGGCGGTAACGACTGTCAGGATAGCGGCTTCGCCGTAGCTGACCCGGAAGACGAATCCGGCGATAACGACCCCGACGGTCGCAACGACGTGGAGACGGGCATTATGCTCGCGGATGATGAATTGTCTGAGGCCTGCGATGGCATACGAGAAACTTTTTATCCGGCCGCGAATAGAGAATATTTCTTCAGGTTCCATGTTGAAATATAACTTTAATAGCGCAGATGCTGGATAAAAATGTAAGCGGCCAATACCAGCAGGAGGAGGGCGCTTTGCAGGACGATCGCCGTGTTCAGCCAGGAGCGACGGTAAGCGTTGAATCCAGCGGCGATCAGTAAGCTGCCGATAATGACCTGGGCCTTATGAAGCGCAAAGGGATCAAAGGGCGATTGGAGAAACGACGGAGCGATATAATAATATGCCGTCCTTGCACCACAAAGTCTCGCCACGAGCGAGCAAAGGAACACTACTGCCGGAAGCATCAGGGCGATACCCAGGATGCCGGATACAAGCGGGCGGAAAGAATAGAGTCTGGTAAGAAGATTCGAGCGTATCATATTTATTTTATTTGTTAAAAGCGCTTTGAATTTCAAAGTTATTGGACCTGAAAAATCCCCCGGATAGCAAATCGTCGCACGGGTTTAGTTTTTGTTGACGCCGCGGATCATGTTCTCCAGGGCTTCCAGATGATCTTTGAATGCTTTTTCGCCGGCCTTGGTGATCGAATAGGTAGTATTCGTCTTGCGGCCGATGAAGCCTTTATGGACTTTGATGAATCCGTTTTCTTCCAGGTTAATGAGATGTGATGCCAGGTTGCCATCAGTGAGCTCGAGCAATTGCTTGAGATCATTGAAGCTGACCTCCTCGTTCACCAGCAGGATGCTCATCACACCCATCCGGATGCGGCTATCGAATACCTTGTTCAAATTTCCGATCGGATTCTTCATGTTGTCATCTTACGTGCTTCATATTTCCACCACATGATCAGCCCATAGATAATGTGCAATACGCCAAAACCGGCGGTCCAAAAGTACAATCCATCATGCGGATAATACAAGCAAATGCATCCTAGAATTATTTCGAGCAGACCGAGATAGCGGATATCGGTGAGGGTATACTTGCTGGCGTTGACAAGGGCGAGTCCGTAGAATACGAGGCAGGCCGGGGCGACATAATTCCAGCCGCCATGATCCAGGAGGCCGATCACAAAAAATCCGCCGGCCGCCAGGGGAATGATCATATTGACCGCCAGTTTTTTTGAGGCGTGGTCCCAGATCGGCAGCCGGCTTTTACGAGCCTTACGCCAGGTAAACCAGGTGGAGGTCAGCAAGGCGGCGACAAGCACGGCGATGGCCAGACCGAACATCTGAGTTTCAAATGAGGTCCGGGTCGGGCTGGTATATCCATTGTCGACATAGTCGCGGATCCAGCCGTGTGCAATGTAGGCGCCGATGAGCGCACAGACGCCTGCGCTTACCCCGCTGAGCCCGCTGAGAGAGATGAAGCGGGAGGATCGCTCCATCATTCTTTTGATGTCCTGCAAGGTTTCCAGGGATTGTTCCGTTGGGTCCTGGGTGTCGCTTTGTATCGCCATAAAAGCACTTTGAAGTACAAAGTAAATAGGAATTTCCTTTCCCTGCAAGAATTTGATCGAAAAAATTTTGGGATGGCAGACGCCGGGGCGGGCGGCTACAAGATCAATTCCATCTGGATATTGCACCGTTCGTAGGGAGAAAGCGGGCCGGGGGCCTTGCGAAAACCGAGCTTGTGGTAGAGGTTGATGGCGGCTTTTAGGGTGGTATTGCTTTCCAGGTAGACCCGGGGTGCGCCGAGATTACGGGCTTTTTCGATACAGGCCTTGCCGATGAGGTAGCCGATGCCCAGCCCCTGCGCTTTGGGCGACACGGCCATCTTTGCGAGCTCGAAACCGCCGTCGTCCATGCGGATCAATGCACAGGCAGCCACGGGTTCTCCCTTGTATAAACCGATATAGATATAGCCGCCTTTGTCAAGGATGTATTCCTGCGGATGGTCCAGCGCTTTATAGTCGCTTTCTTCCATCCGGAAGTATTTCCTGATCCATTCTTCGTTTAGCTGCCGGAACGCCTGCTGATAGGCCGCGGTATAATCGACGATTGCGACCGCCTGGCTTTCACGGAGCTTTTTTTCTTCCCGCACCCGTCGCAACAAGCTCTTCTGCCCGAGCAACAGCTCCCACTCGCCAATGGCTTTCCAGATATCATTGTGCGTCTCCTTCATGGCCTTCTCGATAGCCGTGGTGACATCCTCCACCTGCGGCTGCATCTTGTCGCGCATCTGTCTGCCAAGGGCGGATAAGAGAACAAAATTCTTCCGGCCATCCAACTCGCCCTTTTTTTCGACGACATAGCCCCTGGCCGCCATCTCCCGGACGATCTGGCTCACGGAAGGATGGGAATGTCCTATCTCGCGGGCGATATCCGTGATCGTCTTTTCTTTGGTGGCTGATAAGGAGTAAAAAACCGGGAACCATTTCGGCTGTAGATCCACCTGGTAAAGATCATAAATGCCAGCCGCCTCTTCCGTGATCTGCTCGCTGAGCCGACGGAGTCTGCTGCCCAGGGCCATCTTTCCAGTGATATCGTAAAAATCCATAAACTATATCATTACTTACGTAAGCAGTTACGTAAATATAAACGCATTTGTCGGGCCGGCCAAATTTTTCTGATATTACAGCTCATTTACAAACTAACGATCAGACTACATGCCTTCCCAGTACATTCTATCGCTCGACCAGGGGACAACGAGTTCGAGAGCCATCCTGTTCGATCACAATGGCCAGATCAGACAAATAGCGCAAAAAGAGTTTCGCCAATATTACCCTCAACCGGGATGGGTAGAACATGACCCGGAGGAGATCTGGTCGTCTCAATATGGAGTACTTGCCGAGGTGCTGGCCAAGGCCAATATCACGACGCGGGATATCGCCGCCATCGGCATCACCAACCAGCGCGAGACGGTGATCGTCTGGGACAAAGTTACGGGGCGGCCGGTGCATCCGGCGATCGTATGGCAGGACCGGCGAACCGCGGCATATTGCGACGAACTGAAAGCGCGGGGATTGGGGCCGATGATCCGGGAGCGGACCGGGCTGGTCATAGACGCTTATTTCTCGGCTACCAAGCTGAAATGGATCCTGGACGAGGTCCCGGGTGCGAGGTCCAAAGCGCAAAATGGGGAGTTAGCCTTCGGCACTGTGGATGCGTGGCTGATCTGGAAACTTACGACCGGGCGTCTGCATGTTACGGACAGTACGAATGCGTCGCGCACGATGCTTTTCAATATTCATAATGGCCATTGGGATACAGACCTGCTGCGCCTTTTCGATATCCCTGCCGCGATCCTGCCCGAAGTCCGGTCTTCCAGCGAGGTCTATGGGCCTACCGGCAGCATCATGGCTCCGGGATCGGTGGGCATCCCGATAGCGGGGATCGCAGGCGACCAGCAAGCGGCGCTTTTCGGACAGCTTTGCACCCAGCCGGGCATGGTAAAGAATACTTATGGCACCGGCTGTTTTCTGCTGATGAATACGGGCGAGCAGGCTGTCAGCTCGAAGAATCAACTCATCACCACTATCGCCTGGACACGCAATGGGCGAACGGAATATGCCCTCGAGGGCAGCATCTTTATCGCCGGCGCCGTCGTACAATGGCTGCGGGATGGTTTGCAGCTTATCCGCAGTTCGGGAGAGGTGGAGGCGCTGGCTGGCGAAACGGGTTCGACGGACGGCGTGTACCTGGTCCCTGCCTTTGCAGGCCTGGGCGCCCCTCACTGGAACCAGTATGCGCGAGGCAGTCTTTTCGGCATGACGCGGGGGACCACGAAAGCGCATATCGCGCGGGCCTCGCTCGAAAGCATCGCGTATCAGGCATACGATGTGCTAAAGGCCATGGAAGCAGACAGCGGCATCGTTCTAAAAGAGCTGCGCGTCGACGGCGGAGCGACGGCCAACAATCTCCTGATGCAATTCCAGAGCGATATCCTGGGCGTTCCGGTAGTGAGGCCGAAGGTCACGGAGACGACCGCGCTTGGCGCGGCATACCTTGCCGGGCTCGGCGTCGGCTATTGGTCATCGGTAGAGGACATCCGTCAGCAATGGACAGAGGATCGCAGGTTTCAGCCTGCCATGGACAGTACACAGACGCAACAATTGCTCAAGGGTTGGCAGCGAGCCGTGAAGGCGGCCATCGCCTGGGCGGGGGAATGATGGGATTCAATGCAAAACGGAAATATGAAACGCCAGGATATGATAGCGGCGCTGGAAGCCGGGGCAGGACAAGTCTGGGATCTCTGTATCATCGGTGGAGGGGCCACAGGGCTCGGCGTTGCCGTAGACGCGGCTTCGCGTGGATTCAGCACGATCTTATTGGAGCAATATGACTTTGCGAAGGGCACGTCCTCGCGGGCTACCAAGCTGGTGCATGGCGGTGTCCGTTATCTCCAGCAAGGCAATGTCAAGCTGGTGACGGAGGCCTTGCACGAAAGGGGCATCCTGCGCAGGAATGCGCCCCATCTGGTGAACAACCAGAGTTTTATCGTCCCGAATTACAAATGGTGGGAAGGTCCTTACTATGGCATCGGGCTGAAAGTATACGATTGGATGGCCGGCAGCCTGGGGCTTGGGAAATCGAGGCTTCTTTCGCGGGAAGAGACGCTGCAGCTGGCTCCTACCCTCGATGCCGAAGGTTTGCGTGGTGGAGTGCTGTATCATGACGGTCAATTCGACGATGCCCGCCTTGCGATAGAGCTCGCGAAGACAGCGGCGGCGCATGGGGCGGTAGTGCTGAACTATTGCAGGGTGGAGGGACTGGAAAAAGAGAATGCCCGGGTCAGCGGAGTGATCATGACCGAGACGATAAGCGGCAAGTCTTATTCGGTAAAAACGAAGACGGTGATCAACGCCACGGGGGTTTTTACGGATAATATTCTGAAGATGGATGATGCCGCAAGCGAACCGGTGATCGCTCCCAGCCAGGGCGTACACCTGGTGCTCGACAAAGAATTCTTACCGGGCAGCGCGGCGATATTGGTGCCGCATACCGATGATGGACGCGTCCTTTTTGCGGTTCCCTGGCATGATAAGATCATCATCGGCACTACCGATACGCCTGTGAGCAAGGCGGAGATAGAGCCGCATGCGCAGGCGGAAGAGATCGATTTTATCCTGCAACAGATCGGACGTTATCTTCAAAGGGTTCCACGGATCGAAGATATCCGCAGCGTATTTGCCGGCTTGCGGCCTTTGGTAAAAAGCAGCGGCAGAAAAACGGCGGAGCTGGCGCGGGACCACCTGGTGATGGTGGCCGGATCCGGATTGATCACCGTTACCGGCGGAAAATGGACGACATACCGCCGGATGGCAGAGGACACGGTCAACACGGCGATAAGCCGGGGAGGGTTGCCGGAAAGGCCTTGTGTTACGGCCGGCCTGCCCATCCACGGAGCCGCGGAGCCCGTCCTCTACGACCCGCTTCATTTTCATGGCACAGACGCGGGGAAGATCCGGGGTCTTGTGGCAGAGAATCTGCAATGGGGAGAGAAATTACATCCCGGACTGCCTTATATTGTAGCCGAGATCGTTTGGGCGGTGCGTGAAGAGCTCTGTATGACGGTGGAGGACGCCCTAAGCAGGCGTACCCGCAGTCTGCTGCTGGATGCCAAAGCCGCTATGGCGTGTGCGGCGTCCGTGGCAGCGCTGATGGCTGCCGAGATGGGAATGGATGGTCAGTGGCAGGAACGGCAGATAGCGGAATTCAAACGTCTTGCAGCCGGTTATTTACCACAGAAACAAAAATATATATAACATGACGCCATTTTTCGGAGAATTCATCGGAACAGGTTTGATGATTGTCCTGGGACAGGGTGTGGTCAGCAACGTGGTCCTGCAAAAATCCAAAGGATACAATAGCGGTTGGATCGTCATCAGCTTCGGCTGGGCCATGGCTGTTTTTGTCGGCGTATATTGCTCGGCGGCGGCCAGCAAGGCGCATTTGAATCCGGCGGTCACTGTGGCCTTTGCGGTTTTGGGCAAAATATCCTGGTCTATTGTCCCGACCTATCTGGCGGCGCAGATGCTGGGGGCTATGGCCGGCTCCTTAGTGGCCTGGCTTTGTTTCCGGCAGCATTTTGGCCAGACTCCGGATGCAAGCGCGAAGCTGGCTGTTTTTTGTACTATTCCCGCCATCCGGAGTTATGGCGATAATCTGATAACAGAGATCATCGCCACCTTTGTATTGATCCTCGGAGTATTGTTCATCGCGGCGCCGTCGAGCAGTCTTGGAGCGTTGGATGCCTTGCCGGTAAGTTTGCTGGTTTTGGGTATCGGTTTGGGCCCCGGGGGGCCGACCGGCTACGCCATCAATCCGGCCCGCGACCTGGGGCCGCGGATCATGCACGCGTTGTTGCCTATACCCGGCAAAAGGGATAGCGACTGGCGATATGCGTGGGTCCCCATAGCCGGCCCGTTATTGGGGAGCGTGCTGGCGGTACTGGCTTTCAAACTATTGCAATAGACGAGAATAAATAAACCCTTGCCGGAAGACAAGGGTTTCACTAATCAAATTCCTAGCCAAATTATTCTTCTCATTCGGGGGTATATACGGAGAAAAAACGGCCCTGGTTTTCTGCGCGCTTAATTTTTTCTGCTTTCTTCCCGTACGCCGCCTTTTTTCGCAGCAGCGTGATACTGTTCCAGAAGCAGGGAGCCGGCCTCGAGTAACCGTTCCAGGTTCTTGTAATTCATCATCAGGCTGGCTCTTTCCGCGGGTTCGCTGAACTCCGTATTATCCGTGGTAAGGCAGGTCACTACCATGTTCCAAAGGATACATCGGCATTCGTGCAAGTGATAATCGCTGAAAAACCGCTCGAATACGCCTATGGGTTCCTGCGCTTCGTCCTCTTCCAGCAGCAGGATGCGGTCGAACAGTTCTTTCTGTTCAAGAAACAGTGACATAATGTAAATTTTTAAGGTTAAGATTAGGCGGCGCCCGACGATTCCAGGTTATTGAAGCGGACGCTGCACTTATCCGCAGAGGAGAGAGGTCGTGAGAGACGGTAAAGTTACAGTATTAAAGAACACTGACGGAAAATAATTAGAGGGTGGATAAAATGATGGAGCAGGCCTTTTCAATGAGCGCATCAGTAATTGAAAGCGGTGGTGCGATCCGCAAACAATGCGGAGCAAAAAGATACCAGTCCGTGAGCAATCCGGCGGCAATACATGCATCTATGATGCGTTTGTTTTGTTCGAAGTCATCGAATTCCACGGCGATCAATAGTCCGCAGCTGCGTACGGCGCGGATGGCGGGATGAACAAGCAGACGCCGGAATAACGCTTCCTTGTGCGCCACGGCGGCGATCCAGTCCGACTCGAGCAATACCTGCATGGCGGCAAGGCCTGCCGCACAGCACAGCGGGTGGCCGCCGAATGTCGTGATGTGGCCCAGGACAGGGTCGCCTGTGAGCGTCCACATCCGGTCCCTGCCCGCGATAAAGGCGCCCATGGGCAATCCTCCCCCCAAGGCCTTCCCCAGCAGCAGGATGTCGGGGACGACGGCATAACGTTCGAAGCCCCAGAGCGTACCCGTTCGTCCGAAGCCGGCCTGGATCTCGTCGAATACCAGGAGCGCGCCGGCGGCATCGCAACGCTGCCGCAATTGCTGCAGCCAGCTTTTGTCGGGGACGTAGACACCTCTTTCCGCCTGTACCGTCTCGACGATGATGCAGGCCGTCTCCCGGTTGATCGCCCCGATGGCGGCGGGACTATTGTATTCCAGGTGACGGATGCCTGGCAATAGCGGCCGGAAGGCGTTCCGCCAGTATTCGTCGCCCATGATGCTGAGTGCGCCCTGCGTCGAGCCGTGATAGGACTGCCGGAAAGCCAGGATCTCCGTTCTGCCGGTGACACGTTTTGCCAGCTTCATCGCCCCTTCCACGGCTTCGGCGCCGCTGTTTGTAAAGTAGACTGCATCCAGCGCGGGGGGCAGATGTGCGGCGAGCAGGCTGGCATAATCGACCTGCGGAGACTGGATAAGCTCTCCATAGACGAGCAAATGCAGATAACGGTCCGCCTGATCTTTTACCGCTTGCACCACCCGCGGGTGACGATGGCCGGTATTACAGACGCTGATGCCGCCGATGAGATCGATATAGGCCTTACCGTCACGGTCATAGAGATAGAGCCCTTCCGCTTTTACGATCTCAAGTCCGAGGGGATTGAGCGAGGTCTGGGCGACATGACGAAGAAATAATCTGTTTGTATCCGACTGTGGCTTCATGGAAGACAAAGTTCGTAAATTTGCCGGGCAAAGATTTATTAGGATATTTACCAAATACTCAACCCGCTAACTATGGCTACGATACTACCGGTAGAAGGAAAGTCTCCCCGCTTTGGAAAAAATTGTTTTATTGCGCCCAATGCTACTATCGTAGGCGATGTAGAGATAGGCGACGAATGCAGCATCTGGTTCAATGCCGTGGTCAGAGGCGATGTCAACAGCATCCAGATGGGCAACAGGGTGAATATCCAGGACGGGGTTGTCATACACGGTACATACAAAAAGGCCGGTGTCCGCATCGGCAACGATGTTTCGGTGGGCCATAATGCGATAGTACATGGCTGCATCATTCATGACAAGGTCCTTATCGGCATGGGCGCCATCGTCATGGACAATGCCGAGGTCGGCTCGAATTCTATAATCGCCGCAGGCGCCATTGTGCTGGAAGGTACCAGGATCGAATCCGGGACTATCTATGGCGGTATCCCGGCCAGAAAGATCAAAGATATTCCCGCCGAGCTGATATCGGGACAGATCGAGCGGATCGCCCAGCACTACCTGCTTTATTCCGGCTGGTTCAGCGAGGTCAATGCCGCCCCCCGTCCATAGAAATGCGGCTGTCCCGCAGCCGCAGCAGGTTTCCCGATAGCTACCCATTTACCCGGAATCGTGTGTCCCGGGAGCGTCAAAACCCGTCTCCGGAGATTTAATTAATGGTATCCCTCCTTGCAAATACAGGATAATATTTGTAGGTTTAAGTACGTTTATTATACAGATATCCCATGAACCGACCCAAGACCATATTTCTCCTCTTATTACTCGGCATTTTGCTTTCCGGCATTTCTTCATGTGGCATGATACACAGCCTTTTCGGACCAAAATATGGTTGTCCGAGCGACGGCAAGAATGTGGGGGCAGAACGAATACTAAGCGGCGAAAAGGTCCCGAAAGCGCCCAGGTTCAAGGCATAGAAACAGACCCTAAAAACAATACCCTAATATAAACTCAAAAATCCCTACCACTATGAGCCCTCTCACCTTACGCACCGATTTCGGTTGCACAGAAGCCGTCATTGACGACGATTGCGGACTAAAGCGCTTCTATGAAGTTGCTAATATTCTCTGCGACGACCTGGACATCAAATTCACACAAAAGACCGACGATTTCGATTCCCTGATGTGGGATTTCCTTTACAAAGGTCATATTCTTACCCTGCACTACAATATTTACACCGGCATCTCGATCTACCCGCGTAAATTCCGGGAAGCGCCCCGGAAAGATAACGACGCCGTTGTAGAAGTGGCGAGATTCCTGGAAAGCAAATTACTGATCAATACAGCCCGCAGATATATGTCTTAGGCTGTGCTCTGACGACTGTTTGCAGAATGTTGAGAGGACCCGGTTTCCCGGGTTCTCTTTTTTGTTATATTGCGTTTAATGACTCCCGCGAAACAGAATCCATTTTATACCAAACTAGCTATGGTGCTGATCAGCCTGATCGCACTGTTCTATATCGCCGTACTTGGGAAATCCGTTCTCGCCCCGCTGGTCTTCGCCCTGCTGTTCGCCGTGCTGCTATTGCCGCTGGCGAATTTTCTCGAACGGCGTTTCCGTTTCCCCCGGAGTGTTGCCTCGCTGCTCTCGGTCCTGCTGCTCGTGTGTTCTCTTGCGGCCCTACTCTATCTCGTGGGATCGCAGATCAGCAATCTGGCCGATGACTGGCCGCAGTTCAAACAGCAGGTATTCTCTTCCGTTAACGATATCCAACGCTGGATCTCCGCAAAATTCCATATTAGGATCAGGCAGCAAATGACGTACGTCAATAATGCCACCTCGAAGCTGCTCGAAACGGGCGGGTCCGTCCTCGGCAATGTGGTCCTTTCATTTTCCTCGCTGCTGCTCACACTGGTATTCATTCTGATCGATACCTTTTTTCTGCTCTACTACCGGCGGCTGATCATCCGGTTCCTGGTCGCGGTCTTCAGGGAAGAGAATGCTGTCATCGTATACGATATCATCGCGCAGGTACAGAGCCGGATCCGGCAGTATATCCTGGGGCTGTTGCTGGAAATGGTCATAGTCGCCACCGTGTGCTGCCTGGCGTTATGGATCCTGGGCGTCAAATACGCCATTCTCCTGGGTCTGATCACCGGGCTGTTCAATATCATTCCCTATATCGGCATCTTAACCGCGCTGCTGCTTTCGACGCTGGTGACATTTGCCACGGCCGGAGCGGCCAAGCTGCTGCTGGTGATCTGTACGATAGTAGGCATTCATCTTATAGACAGCAATGTGCTGCTGCCGGTGGTCGTGGGGTCGAAAGTGAGGATCAATGCCTTCATCACCGTGCTTGGCGTCATCATCGGTGAAAGTGTCTGGGGTATCGCGGGCACTTTTCTGGCCATCCCAATTATCGCCATTGCCAAGATCGTCTTCGACCGGATCGAACCGCTCAAACCATGGGGATTACTTTTCGGCGACGAAAAGGATGAAAAACAACCTGAGCCAATAAAGGAAGAGATCAAGGAGCAGGGGCACGATGTCACCAATGCCCCCGAGAAATTAGCGAATTAAATACTTTCGAGGATCGAGCAATAGCTCTCATAGCGATCCACGGCGATGCGCCCTGCCGCAACGGCCTCCTTGACGCGGCATCCCGGTTCCGCGATATGCAGACAGTTATTGAATTGGCATTGGCCTGCAAGCTCCCGCATCTCGGGGTAATAACCCGATAGCTCCTGTCTGGAGATATCGACGAGGCCGAACTCGCGCATTCCGGGGGTATCGATGATCCGGCCGCTTCCGGGAAGATCGAACATCTCGGCAAAGGTTGTGGTATGGATTCCCTTGCCGCTCCAACCGCTGACGCCCTGCGTCTTGAGCCCGAAGCCGGGAAATAAGGCATTCAGGAAAGACGATTTTCCTACTCCGGAATGTCCGCTTAGCAGGCTGATCCTATCCTGCAGGAGTCCGGCTACTTCCTGCAGCCCTTCACCGGTTTGGATGCTCATCCGGACGACCCGGTAGCCAACGGCCTCGTACATGGCTTTCCATTCCGCAAAACGCTCGTCTTCTTTTTTACGGTACAGATCCGATTTGTTGAAAAGAAGAACGGCAGGCACATGATAGGCCTCGCAGGTTACGAGCCAGCGATCCACAAAACCCTGGGAGGTGCGGGGCTCTTTGAGCGTGACGATCAGCAGGGATTGGTCGATATTGGCAGCCACGATATGATGCTGCATCCGGTGGGAAGGCGACTGGCGGTTAATATAGTTCCTGCGGTCGTGAATGGAGGTGACCAGGGCTGTCCGTTCCTCGCGATCCTCGGGTTCGAAATCGATGTCATCGCCCACGGCCAACGGATTGGTGGAGGTGATCCCCTCCAGTTTGAACAGGCCCTTGAGCCGGGCGTTCCAGGTCTCTCCTTCCGGTGTTTTGACGACGTACCACGAACCCGTGGATTTGTATACTTTTCCCTGCATAGGCGTGGTGAAGTTACGGGAACTTTCGCAGCACTGTCCAGCGCAACAGCAGCTCCAGGAACAGGAAGATGGCGGCCGCCAGCGCAAAGGGGAAGAACTGTTCGGTATATCTGCGTATGGTGTTGATCTCGATCTTCGATTTTTCCAGACGATCGATCTCGTTGTAGATGTTCTTAAGGCTTTCGTTATCCTTGGCACGGTAATAACGGCCGCCGGTTTCCGTGGCGATCTGGGTAAGGAGCTTTTCGTCGATATTCACTTTTTCCCGCTGCATGATCACGCCGCCAGGCGTCTGGATGGGCATGGGTGCAAAACCTTCCGTTCCCATTCCGATAGTATAGACCCGTACGCCGACCGACTTTGCGATCTCTTTGGCGGTATTGGGGTCGATAAGGCCGCCGTTGTTCTCTCCGTCCGTCAGGAGAATGATGACTTTGCTTTTCGAAGGCGAGTTTCGCAGCCGGTCGACGCTGGTCGCCAATCCCGACCCTATGGCGGTCCCGTCTTCCAGCAGGCCGCTTTGGACGTTGTACAATTGGGCTTTCAGTACGTTCCGGTCGGTAGTCAGCGGGCACATGGTAAAGGCTTCACCGGAAAAAATGACGAGCCCGATGCGGTCTGTAGGCCGGTGGTCGATGAACTCCGATGCTACGTTCTTGGCGGCCTCCATCCGATTGGGAGTAAAGTCCTGGGCAAGCATGGAGCCGCTGATGTCGAGACAGAGGACAATGTCGATGCCTTCCCCATTGACCAGCTGTTCATCGTTCCGTGTCTGGGGGCGCG
>DASZOW010000060.1:0-4358 GCA_035550615.1 Puia sp. | reverse complement strand
GAGCATGTTGCTGGCGTCCATCGAGCCCTCGGCAGCGCCTGCGCCGACAAGCGTATGCAGCTCATCGATGAACAGAATGATTTCGCCGTTGGAGCTCTCGATCTCTTTCAGCAGCGCCTTCAGACGCTCCTCGAACTCGCCGCGGAACTTTGCGCCCGCAACCATCGATGCCAGGTCCAGCGCCACGACGCGCTTGTTCTTCAGGATCTCGGGAACGTCACCCTGAACGATGCGCCGCGCCAGGCCCTCTACGATCGCGGTCTTACCTACACCGGGTTCGCCGATGAGGATGGGGTTGTTCTTCTTACGACGGCTGAGGATCTGCGAAACCCTTTCGATCTCCTCCTCCCGGCCCACTATGGGGTCCAGGGCGCCCATTTCCGCCAGCCTGGTGATATCCCGGCCGAAGTTGTCCAGCACCGGGGTCTTGCTTTTCGCATTGCCTGCCGAACGGGCCTTTTGCTGTGAATACTTCTTTTCTTCATCGAAATCGTCGTCATTCTCTTCTGCATATTCACTACGGACGTCGTTGCTTTTCACAACGCCCAGCTCGTTTCTGAACAGGTCGTAATCCACGTCAAACTGATTTAAGATTTGGGTTGCAATGTTTTCTTTGTTCTTCAGGATCGAGAGCATCAGATGTTCGGTCTCCACGGTAGGGCTTTTTAAGGCTTTGGCTTCCAGAACGGTCACTCGTATCACCTTTTCCGCCTGTTTGGTCAGCGGCAAACTATTGATATTGGCGATATTCTTACCGGTCTTGTCCTTTACTGCCATCTCCACTTCCTTACGTAATTCATACAGGTCCACGTTGAAACTCTTCAAGATGCGGACAGCCGTATTATCACCCTCACGGATCAACCCCAGCAATAAGTGCTCCGTACCGATAAAATCGTTCCCCAGACGCAAAGCTTCCTCCCTGCTGAACGATATAATCTCCTTTACCTGGGCTGAAAAATTATTATCCATTTTTAAGTTGTTGAGCTTTATACAATAATAACGAATATTTTTGACTTCTGTTTCCGCCACTTTATTAACGGCCGTTAATATTCTTTAAGTGTATATGCAAGTCAAAATTGATACCAAGGAAAAATTTCATGCCATTACGATCAGTGAATCCGTTCTTGCTGCTAATATGACAGAAGATCTTGACCAATGTTTACTCCCTATTCTCGAAAAGGACGTTAAAAACGTGGTTCTCATACTTAAAGACACCCAAAATCTGGAGGATGCTGCCGCTGAAGCCCTGGTCAGGATCCAACAGGCTTTCTACGATAACAGCGCCTCATTCGTGATCTGCGAATTGACCCCAGCCGTCGAGAAAGGCCTGGAAGACAATGGCCTTTTGGAACTCATGAACGTGACGCCCACGGAGAGCGAAGCCTGGGACATCATCCACCTGGAAGAGGTCGAACGGGAGCTGCTTAACGGCCCCGATCTCTAACGCGGCGTAGACGCCGCATTTTGCCGCCTGCCGTGGACGCCAATTTCCCTACCGGCACAGGCGCAGTATCGCTCCCATCCAAACAGTACCCACCCTTTTACCCCTGCGGGGTTGGAGTCTACCAACAAAGACAACAGACAGAAAGTCAGAAAATTATGATTCAAAATGCCGGCGGACCTTCAAAAGCTGCTATCCCGGTCCTCTCCTGGGCTGCCCAATCCATCTGTGGCATTTTCCGGGCTCCGGCCGGGGTTGCCCGATCCGCCTGTGGGCCCCTTCCGCGGTCCGGCCGGAATTGCCCGATCCAACCTTGGTTCTTTCCGGGGTCCGGCCGGTTGGCGGCGGCTCCGGTCCCCTCACTCTTGCCTGCACCGTAGTGGATGAGCGGCAAGCGCCGGTGCTGGAATGGACCGACCAAGGGGAGCCGACGCCCCGTTTACAGACCCTGTTTGGGGAACAATTGGGCGCTTAACGCCGCATCTTTGTTTATTCGGCTGTCCGCGGTATTTAGGAAATATTTTAAATACAATTCAAAGCTTTTAATTGCCGTTAAACCCTATATTCGCCAAACACGCAAAAAAGATCGTCACTCTGAATGCTGGCTGTCACAATACTTGGTAACAACTCCGCTCTACCGGCTTTCGATCGTCACCCCACGGCACAGGTGGTCACTATGGAAGATCAGATCTTTCTGGTGGACTGCGGCGAAGGCACCCAGATGCAGATGGCCAAGTACAAGATCCGCCGCAGCAAGATCAATCACATCTTCATCTCGCATTTACATGGCGACCACTATTTCGGGCTCATTGGCCTGTTGACCTCCATGGGTTTGCTCGGACGTACCCAGGACATGCATCTCTATGCCCCTCCCGCCTTGCACGAGATCATCGGTCTTCAATTAAAGGTGGCCGACATCGGCCTCCCTTATCCGCTGCATTTTCATCCGCTCATCGGGCATGGGCCGATCCTCCGTGAGAACCGTTTCGAAGTCAGCTGTTTTCCGGTCTATCACCGGATCGAATGCTGGGGCTTTCTCTTTCGCGAGGTCCGGCCCTTCCGGCGTATCAATCCGGAAAAAGCCAGACAATACGATGTGCCTTCCTCGTTTTTCGATCGGCTCAAATGGGGTGAAAGCTATCTCCGAAAGGATGGGGTCCTCGTGGAGAACCAGGCCGTCACCGAACCCGCGGCCAGGCCAAGGTCCTATGCCTATGCCGCCGATACGCTCTTCGATCCGCGCATAGCGGAGCAGGTCAACGGCGTCGATCTGCTTTACCATGAGACCACGTATCTCAAGGACCTCGGGGATCAGGCCGGCAAACGCTTTCACAGCACCACCGTCCAGGCCGCGACGATTGCCCGGGAGGCGGGCGTACACCGGCTGTTGATCGGTCATTTCAGCTCCAAATACGAGAAACTGCAGTTGTTTGAACAGGAGGCGCGCGAGATCTTCCCCAACACCGACCTGGCGCTGGAAGGGGTCACCTACAGGATCTAACCCGGCAATAAAAAGCCCAGCGAAAAGCTGCTCTTTACCCCCACCAGCAGCGAGTGCAGGAGATAATATGAGAAATACCGTTGCGGATCTCGTTTATAATCGACTTTGCCCGTACGCTTTTTCACCGGCAGGCTCTTATCCTTATCGCGGGGAATGATGAATTTTTTCAACGCCCAGGACTTGAAACCGGCTCTCTTTCCGTTATCCTTCAGCTTATCCACTACGAGGTTATGGTATTCTCCTATAATCTGGCCCGTCGACTTTTCCGGGCTCATCTCGAACTTAAAGGCCAGAAAGTTCAGCATCCCCGACTCGAGATGCAGCTTACCGAGATGTTCGGCCGGATCGTTCAGCGAGGTCACATCGAGTTCGTGGAAGGCTCCCTCCACCCGGTAGGGGTCGCCCTTGTGCAAAGGCATCCAGGTCGTCGCCGACACCGACCCCGAATTCATCAGCGAGCCCTCCGTCCGGACCTTGATATATTCGGGATCACCTTTCTCCGGGCGGTTGATCAGGGGCGCTATATGTGCCTTCAGCCTGAAGATCTTCAGCCTGCCCGTTTGACCGCCCTTGGCCGGGTATTCCTCATAGGTAAAAAAGATCGGCCCCATGTCCACCGCGTCGACCCGCAAGGTCACCGGAAGCGCCTTCAGCGACTCTATGGGCAGCGGTTTGTCTCCTCGAACCAGCGGCAGCCGCCGGTCGCGAAAGACATAAATACGGGCGGATTCTGTCCTTATTTCACTGGCCGTCATCTTGTGATGAAACAGCCCCATGATCCCGAGCCCTTCGGCCGAGATGCCTTCGATGGTCGCGTCCACCACGTCCACCTGGTGGCCCCGTTTCCTGCCGATGGCCTCCTTATCCAGCGTAGGGACGATCCGCAATGTATCCAGCCTCAACAGCTTTTTGCGGCTGTCCAGTTCCAGGTGTCGTCCCTGTATGACTTCACCGGCATCCGGGATAAGATAACGGAAGCGGTCGAGGGCAAGATGGACGGCGCGTGGCCGGACGGAGTCTACCGGTCCGCTCAACGAATCGAGCGTCAGTTGCCCCTGGAGCGCGAGACCCTTGTCGTGCAGCGTTGCCTTGAGGTTCGTGCATTCCACCTGGCCGATAGTCACGGTCGTAAATGGGAGATCGATCTTCGGCGGCAGAGTGTCCCTGGCAGTCGGCTCTAAGCTGCAGCCTTCCACAAGCAGATGGCGTAAGCTCAGCCGATGCGAATGCAGGGCGGCCCAGAAACCGATGCCCTCGGCGGATAGGCGGGTGATCGTGATCCCGCGGCCATGCAAGCCATTGATGATCACTGAACGCTTGAATAGACTTACGTCGAGCGATGAATATCCCGCTTGTAGCTCGGCCGGTAATGTCCGAAATGCCTCATCGACCTTTTTGCGGACTAAGCCGGCTGCA
>DASZOW010000059.1:0-4143 GCA_035550615.1 Puia sp. | reverse complement strand
GCTATTGCCCGATGCCGATCTGCCATTTCCCGACGCCGACTTCCCATTCCCCGAATAGCCCGCCGGACGCAGACGCGCGACCCCAGAACCGGCGAATTCATTTTCAGCCCCTCCGGGCGCCTCCATTCCATTGGTGCCGGTCTCCCGGATAATGCCCGTAGGCCCCGTTTTCCCCGTGCGCACCGGCCGTTCGGCCGTATCGGTCTTCTTGATGATGCCTGTCGCTCCTGTCTTCCCCGGCTTGCGGGTAGCGGCCGTGGATCTTGCTTTGCTCGTGGTAGATTGATTCTTTTTCTTCATAGATATATACATGCGGGAAAATCACTGACTAAGAAATAGCGCACATTTTTGCAAAACGCTATTGTCAATTCTGTCGTATGACGTTCAAAAAAATTGTTCCGTATCAAACGTCTTCAATCGGGCGGAGCTACAAAAATCCGTATTATTTCGGACTTTTTCCCCGCTTTTCCCCCAAACTAAGGATTTCTCACCGGTTTGCGCTATTTTTGCAGCCATTTTAAACGCTACGTTTATCTATGGCAGGACAACTCAAAGAGGTTCGCAACAGGATCAGATCCATCATCAACACCCAGCAGATCACCAAGGCCATGAAGATGGTCAGCGCCGCCAAATTGCGCCGGGCTCAGGATCATATCATTCAGATGCGCCCCTATGCTCAAAAACTCCAGGAATTGCTTTCCAACATCGTCAGCAATTCAGAAGGAGAGCTGGGCATGTCCCTCGCCGTCGAACGCCCCGTAGAAAAGGTCCTGCTCTTCGTCATCACCAGCGACCGCGGTCTCGCCGGCGCCTACAATGCCAACGTCATCAAGCTCGCCAAGGCCCTCATCCGCGAGAAATATGCCGCACAAGCGCAAAAAGGCAATGTCGCCATCTGGAGCATGGGCAAAAAAGGCTTCGAGCACTTTGCCAAAAACAATTACAACGTCTCCGATACATACAAGGATATATTCCTGCACCTCGATTTCGAACACGTCCAGGCCGCCGCACAGGCAGCCGTCAGGGCCTTCGAGAACAAGGAGTTCGACGCCGTAGAGATCATCTACAGCCAGTTCAAGAACGCCGCCACCCAGACCTTCGTCGCAGAGAAATTCCTGCCCATCCCCAAGGTCGAGAAAAAACCCGGCGCCGTCAAAAGCGATTTTATCTACGAGCCCAGCCGCGAAGCCCTGATCGCCGAGCTCATGCCCAAGATCCTCAACACCCAGCTGTACAAAGCCGTCCTCGACGCCAACGCCTCCGAGCATGGCGCCCGTATGACCGCCATGGACAAGGCCAGCGACAACGCCAACGAGCTGCTCAAGGCCCTGCGGCTGTCGTATAACCGGGCACGTCAGGCCGCCATCACCACCGAGCTCACGGAGATCGTCAGCGGCGCAGCCGCCCTCCAGGGCTAAGAGGCCCGGCCCCCGGCCGGAAAATATTGTATATGGAAATCGGAAACATCATCCCGCATATCGAAGCCCTGATCTTCGCCAGCGACAAGCCCCTGACCTCGATGGAGATCACGGAGCTGATCAACAACGCCTTCGGATTCATGGAGGAAAAGCTCACCCTCGAACAGATCCAGACGTCCATCGATGGCATCCGCGAAAAATATGCATCCGAATTCTATCCCTTCGAGGTGCGCGAAAGCGGCGGCGGCTGGCAGTTCCTGACCAAAAAAGATTATCACAAGACGGTCGCCCAGCTCAATGGCGAAAAATTTCTTAAACGGCTGTCCGCCGCCGCCCTCGAAACCTTGGCCATCATCGCCTACAAACAACCCATCACTAAAGGCGAGATCGAAGCCATCCGCGGCGTCAGCAGCGACTATTCCATCCAAAAGCTCCTCGAAAAGGAGCTGATCGTCATCTCCGGCCGTAACGAAGAGATGCCCGGGAAGCCCCTGGTATACGCTACATCCAAGACGTTCATGGATTATTTCGGTATCAATTCGCCCACCGATCTGCCCAGGCTGAAGGAGGTCTTCGCCGATTCCCTCGTCGAACCCACTGTCGTCCTCCCGAACGCCGAAGACGGCAGCCACTCGCAAGAAGGCGGCCCCCCCCAAGAAGGCGGCCTCCCGCAAGAAGGCGCCGAGCGCGCCGTGGCCGAAGTGCCGTCCCCCCTCACTGTCTCCGAACAAGGCGAGCTGCAGGAAGCGGGGACCCAAGCCGAAACAGCCGATCAGCAAAGCGAAGAATCCGACGAACAGCCCGACGGCGACGCCGCCGATATTCCCCCATACGCCGACGACGACCTCGATGCGGAAGGAGCAGCCAGGACCGGCGATGAATCCGCCGGCGAAAGCGACGAAGAAGGCGACGACCAAAGCTCCGGTTTCCCCCGCCAGGCCGACGACGAATCCTAAACAACAGCCATGTCCCAGCAACAACTTTCCCCGGAATACCTCATCAGCCTCGGCCAGCAATTCGGTACCCCGCTTTACGCCTATCACGCCGAATCCATCCGCGACCAATATAAAAAGTTGACGACCGCCTTCGCCGGCAGCAACACCGTCTTCTTCTACGCCTGCAAGGCCCTCACGAATATCAATGTATTGAAGTATGTGTGCAGCCTCGGCGCCAACGTCGACTGCAGCTCCATCAACGAGGTCAGGCTCGCGCTTCACGCCGGCTTCCCCAGGGAGCGTATCCTGTATACCTCCAATGGCATCGGCTTCGACGAAATAGTAGAGGCCCGGACGCTCGGTGTCATCATCAACATCGACAGCCTCTCCAATCTCGAAAAGTTCGGTAAAAAATACGGACATACCTACCCGGTAGGCATCCGGCTGCGGCCCAATATCATGGCCGGCGGCAATCTCAAGATCAGCACGGGGCACGATAAAAGCAAGTTCGGCATCCCGGTAGACCAGGTCGAGAAGATACTCGCCCTCGTAAAGCAGTACGACCTGCGGATCGCCGATCTGCACATCCATACCGGCAGTGAGATCAAGGATGTGGCCGTGTTTGTCCAGGGGATCGAAATACTATTCGACCTCATCCCCCACTTCAAGGAACTGCAGTTCATCGACCTCGGCGGCGGATTCAAAGTGCCGTACAAGGAAGGCGACGCCGAGACGGATATCGACCTGCTGGCTCGCGAGGTCAAAAAGGCCTTCGCCAGCCATGGCGACCAGCGTTTCCAGGTCTGGTTCGAACCCGGCAAGTTCCTCGTCAGCGAATGCGGCTATTTCATAACCCGCGTCAACGTGATGAAAGAGACTTCCGCCGCCACCTTCGTCAGCGTCGACAGCGGCTTCAACCATCTGATCCGCCCCATGTTCTACGACGCCTATCACCGCATCGAGAACGTCAGCAATCCCACTGGCACGCCCAAGCGCTATTCCGTCGTCGGAAATATCTGCGAAACGGACACCTTCGCCTGGGACCGCACGATCAACGAGGTGCGGGAAGGCGACTATCTCGTGTTCTATAACGCCGGCGCCTACGGTTTCGAGATGTCCTCCAACTTCAACTCGCGCTACAAACCCGCCGAAGTGCTGGTGCGCGACGGCCAGGCCCACCTCATCCGCCGCCGCGACGTCTTCGAAGACCTCCTGCGAAATCAGATCGAGCTGTAACCAGCCCGCGTACCCGGCATGACCGCCGCGCGATAGTCCTCAGCCGGTGTAGGGCGTTCCCCCTTCGGGGTCGGGCTCTCCTCTATAGTCCTCAGCCTTCGGCCTCCGGGCTGTCGCTGCGATCCCTAACGCGAGCCCGCGTTCGCATGTCTTACATTTACCTACAATCTTCCTACATTTATAGGAACAAATCACTCTCCCATGCCTATCAGGATGGTCGACGACCCCCGGGACCCCGACGAAAACAGCGGTGACGACTCCGGTGGTGGTGGCTTCGGCCGCGGCGGCGGTGGCGATGGCGGCGGCCTCTTCGGCATCCTGCTGCTCCTGCTCGGCCTCTTCCGCGGCCGCGGGCTCTTCGTCCTTCTTCTCATCGGCATCATCGGCTATTTCTTCCTCGGCCGCGGCGGCTGTCACGGCATCGGCGGCGCCGACACCACCCAAAAACTGTTCACCGGCGGCTTCCTCAACCCCCGCCAGTTCGAAAAAGCCAACATCTACGAATCGCTCTCCGACGACACGACAAAGAACCCGCTCCCCGAAGCCGCCAACCT
>DASZOW010000058.1:0-5962 GCA_035550615.1 Puia sp. | reverse complement strand
CGATATAGCTATAGGAGTCGGTGAAAAAATCTGCGTAAGGATAACAGCATTTGAACACGATCCATTCCAGCGCCATAACGGGAATGGCTATGTACAGATACCGCGCAGGTAACTTTTCCCGGTCGAAAAACGCAGTTAATGCCACCGCCCAAAATTAGCGGTAAATCGCTAGAATTCAAACTCCCCGACATAGCTCGCGCCTTTGCCGCCGCGCTGCAGCTGCAGTGTGACCAGCTCGCGCTTTTGGGCGGCTGTCCCATAGTGCGTGTACACCTCTACCAACAACGTTGTTTCGCCGGCAATCTTCACCTGCGTATCGCCATAGTAGTTTACCTCTACTTTGTATCTCCCCTTCACGGCTTTCTTTAACAGGAATTGCTCCGGCCCCAATCCACGGGTAAAGTCATGCGAGATCCTTCCACCAATCGCGGTAAACCGGTGACCATAAAAACATCGTTCGTTGTCGGGATCGGTGACCCAGAGATCGATATCGGTATTGTTCTGATTCCAGTTGAGCACGACCCGCATATCCACCGGCATATTGACTAGTAGCTTTTTCGGCAACCTACGGGCATCCAGGCCCGCGGAATGCCGGGCTATCAGCTCATTGATCTCGGGCAGCAAGATCTCTTCTATGCCTGGATACAATCCCTGGATCGCTTGATCGTAATTCTTGGTCAATGCCAGGTACAGCGTGTCCAGCGCCCGCTGATAATGTCCGGCATCTTCCAGCGCGAGACCATAGTCCCGATAGCTCTGCGGCTCAAAAGGCCGCCATTCGAGCACCTTCCGGAACGCCGCACACGCGTCCTCCGCCGATCCCGCCTCTTTTAATTTATACGCCATCAGCTTGTACAGCTCATAGTTCTCGGCATCCAGCTCGGCGATATTGGATAGGATGCGCAGTCCCAGGGCCTTCTCGCCCGCGCCCAGGAACAGCTCCGCAGTGTGGAAATAGAAAAGCGGTGTATTCAGATTGTCCTTCCGCAGCTCCAGGTATAAGGCATAGCGTTTCCCCGGGGCAGCAGCCTTCAGTTCCTGGAGATATCGGGTATCGACATCGGCCTTCAGGATCGTAAAGTGTCCACCGACCGGCGCCGGACCCGCCTCATCGTCCAACTTGATCTTCTCATCTCTGGCCACACTTGCCGCCCCGCGGATCCTCACCGCTCTTTTATTTTGCGTGCCATATCCCACGACCACGACCTCATCCAGGTTGCTGCCCGCAGCAGCCAGGCCCGGCACACGCCCCTCGAGCGCCGAAACCGGCGCATTTCGCGACTCCTCCTTTTCCAGCTTCGTCTTCTCCGGCTCTCCCCGCCACCATGCCAGCAGCTCGTTGAAGTACTGCCCGGCCTGCCCCATCCCCCGCTCATGCTGACGCGCGAAATCCTGTTCCCGTCCCTTGAGAATGCGATCGTATTGCTCCCGCAGATCGGCAGGCGGATCGATCTCATTGTTCACATAGTCCATGACATTCTCCAACACCAGCAGCGACGTATTCCGCGTAACGATACCATAGCGCTTGCCTAGATGCCGGATCTCATCCTTGTTTTCTTCAAAACGCATATCCAGCTCGGCGATCTTCTTCTCGGCCCAGATTCGTTCCAGATCGACGCCCGATGCCTGCTGCCTGGGATAATCCAGGGTGATCTTCTCCGCCCTCGCCACGGTATTGCCATACCCATACTGTAACACGATGTCCCTGGCAGGGAGATCGCAGATGCCGGCCACCGTAAGTGCGCCGCTGATCGTCACGGGCTGCGATGGATAGCTTTCCTCTAACCCGTGGTCGGACCTGACGCCCAGGAACTTCAAGGTCTGATAACAAAGCAGATCGCTCGCCTGTTTCATAGACATATTGCCCAGATCGACGAGCTCGCCGCCCGTCCTGCCGCTGAGCGATCGCAAAAAGGGAAAGTCGGCATCTGCCGCTGCGGTGACGGCATACACGGGTGTCTTGCTCAATATGGCCTGATCGCTGCCAAAAGTGGAATGGCCATCGCTGAACAGCAGGAACTCATCGCAGGGATGATCATTGAGATGAAGGGCGCCGAATTGCGTTCCGCCGTCATACACGATGTCCTCCAGCGCCTTCTTCAGGGCTTGCCAGTCGGCATGCTGAACGGTAAATCTTCTGACCTCGCCAACGGTGTTGCTAAACGGGATCAGATCTACATCCATGTCATGAAAATGTTCAAAATAGGCGTCCAGCAGCTCGAACTCTTTTTTCCTGTCCCGCCTCAGCCCGCTCAGGGAAGCATCCCACAACAAGGTGATGTGACGCGGCGACGGCTTTGCGATCCGCTCCTGCCGCGGAAAAACGCTCACGGTATAGTAATAGCGATTGCCCTCCTGCTGCATCAGGATCGCGCCTACACCCGGACGCTGCGGGATACGTATCGCTATCGGCCGGTCGGCAAGATAATTCTTCCATTCATGTGACGCCGACCAGACCTCTTTCCATTCGTCGAATTGTAAGGCGTCGTCGGTATGCTCATCGAACCCCGGACGCTGGGATACACCGGGCACGCTGATATGGATCTTGAAGTCTTCTATCGGATGAGAAAAGGCCAGCGGCAGCCGGTAACGCAAATCCGTTCCGCCCTCCCAGGATAGCTCCTGTTCATACCCGATACGGACCGTTCGCACGCCAAACGCACCAAAAGGATAGATGCGTGTCCGGAAAGTATTGCCATCGACTTTTTCGAGGATGCCGGGATCGACCCGCCGCCGCTCGGTACTCTCGAACACTTCCGTGGCCTTTGCTTTCTCTACCGGAACGGCTTCGCGTAAAACGCCATTGATATCCAGGGCATATCTCGATACCGGCGCCTCAGGCGGAAGCGGAAAATTCAACTCTCCCTCGATGATCCGGTTCGTGGAATTCTTGAATGTCATCGTCCACGTGGTCGTGGCTATAGCTCCCTGGATCACCACATCCACCGATAATTTTTGAAGATAAACGGCATTAGGATCGTTCCCATTGGCTTTCATGGAAGGCATCTGTGCGCAAACCGGGGAAGCGGACAACCATAGGAAGGCCGCCGTCAGGCATCCATAACCATGTACTCTCATAAACGTTTTTTTATAGGGATGCCGCCCGCCGCAGATTTACATAATGGCCGTCCCCCGAATGCACCCGCTCCGCCCCATGCTCCTCCATTTTAACGCTTCTTTGGCAATCTGCACATATCACTTTATACCCCGCCACCGTTCCTGATATACGCCCGGCCGCGCGCCGGTTCACCCGCCAACATCCGCATGAATACCTTTCTACCCGGTTATTGTTCCTGATCGATTAATTTCTAAAAACAATTGTATGTTAACCCCTTCGTCCCGGAGAGGGAACCTGGTCACCGTAACCTTTCTGCTGTTGCTCTCTGTTTTATTCGAGCAATACGGCATCGCCCCATTCTTTCCATGGGCAAATGCCGCCGGCAGTTTCCGACCCATGATCGTTTTCCTGGATATCCCGCTTTCTCTGCCGGATATCGACTGGCTGCCGGCAAGTCTGCTCTTTAGTATATTTTATTGTGTAATCGTCGGCCGCCGGCCTTCGGCAACCTCCTTACCGAAACGACTCTGGAAAGCGCTTTCCGGCTGGTGGATATTACTCGCCTTCATCGCCGCCGGCGGCGGTCTCTATATGCTTGTCGAGGCCTATCTGCCGATACATATAGCCAACGGCATCGATTCTTTTGGCGTCCGGGCCGATCTCACCCTGCCCTGGCCCTCCGGCGAGACGCTTCATCTCCACGGCAGCATGTTGATGCTCCTCTTCGCCCTGCCCGGCGGCTACATCATGGCCCGGCGCTCATCGATCCCCTCCACAGCCTCCGCACCCTCCACACCCGTCACCACTGCCGAGTCCGCCGTCGCCGCAGCCCGGGCAATCATTAATTCTCCCGCCAGGACCTCCACGAAACAGCTCGCCCCCGCTGGCGAACCCGGACAGGAACCCGTATTCCCCGGCGAACCTCCGACATGCAGGCTCACCACGCCGCCCCCGATCGCTATGGTCATGCCTCGGCCGGCGCCCGGCATCGGGAAAGTATATCCCTGTATCGTCATCGGAAGCGTGAAGCCTGGGCGCTGTATCGAACCTACCAGATCGGCGCCAGCGTCATATACGTCAGTTTCCTGATGACCCAGACATCCGTGCTATTCACCCGCAGCCGGGTGAGCGGCTGCTGACTAAAATATACCGCCGTCATCACGGTGACGCCATTATCGGCGAACACTTCCAGCGAGCTCCGGTCCATCACGAACTCGAGATCCAGGTGATTGGCATCGCTCAGCCGCGGCGCCGTGTAGGTGCTGCCAAAACCCGGATGAAAATCGGTCTTTCCGGCGCCGCTTCGATCCAGCCAGTATTGCTGCTTATTGGGATTATAACCGAAGATCAGCTTCTCGCCCGCCGCATTGGAAAAAACGAAATCGACGCTTTCATCGGCCGCCCCACGCACTTCCAGGATATAACGTCCTGCAGTATCCGTGATCAGATGGGAAAGATTTCGCGTGCTGTCGACCGTTAGATGCGTAAATTCCGTCTTATGCCTGGCAAGGCTATAGACCTCCGGCGCCGGCCTCGACGCCACATACAGCCTTCTACCCGCCTCCTGTAGGAACAGATTCCGCGGGACGGTCATCGCATTGCGCCAAGTGGCCGTCGGCAGCATATTGGCATAGACCCAGTTGCTCATCCAGCCCAGAAATATTCGCCGCCTGCCGGTATTGTTCCAGGTAACGCCGGCATAATCGTCGGGGCCATAATCGATCCAGCGGGTCACCGTATCCATCGGCTTAAAGACATGCCCATCCCACTGTCCGATAAAATACTGCGTACCCGATCCGAAATTGGGGCCGCCGGGATTGTTGCTGACCAAAAGCACCCAATACGTCTTTTCCCGATCATGCTCCTTCCGGACAAGCGGAAAAAGATTGGGGCACTCCCACACGCCGCCATGCGAACCGATACCCTCGCCGAACTCGCTTTCCTTACTCCAGTTCCGCAGATCGGGCGAAGAATAGAAGCTGATCCGGTCCTTGGTCGCCAACGCCATGATCCACCTCCTGGTCCTGGCATACCAACTCACGCTCGGATCGCGAAAATCGGTGATGCCCGGATTCTTCAGCACGGGGTTACCGCTGTATTTCGTCCAGGTATTCCCTTTGTCGAGACTATAAGCCAGACTCTGGTTCTGATAGGTGTTGGTATGCTGCTTCTCTCCTTCCGGATCATGCTGGGTAAAGATGGCGACTAACGGGATCTTACTCTTGCTCCCTACCCCCAGCGTGTTGCCGCTGTCGATCACGGCGCTGCCGGAAAAGATATACCCCAGGCTGTCGGGATATAAGGCTATCGGCTGCTGCTGCCAGTGTACCAGGTCCTTGCTCGTCGCATGGCCCCAATGCATAGGCCCCCAAACGATGTCATTGGGATAATATTGAAAAAAAAGATGATAAACTCCGTCGAACCGGACCATGCCATTGGGATCATTCATCCATTTCTCCCGCGGAGAAAAATGGAACCCGGGACGATAAAGCTCATGATAGACCGACGCCGGCGCCACGATCTTTCCAGCTGACGTCGTCTGCGCCCGGCACCATCCCGAGAGCAACAGCAATAGGCAGATATTGAATATTCTCGACATACATGTATAACGTTAAAAATACAACTAAATTTGCCCTTCCATGACTTTATTCATCGCATCCCTCAATTCCGGCAGCAATGGTAATTGTTACTATATTGGTAACCAGGACGAAGCTGTGCTGATCGACGCAGGCCTCTCCTGCCGGGAAACGGAACGGCGGATGCGACGCATGGGTCTCCCGCTCTCCCGTGTCAGGGCGATCTTCGTTTCACATGAACACGATGACCATATCCGCGGTCTCGAAGTCCTGTCCCAACGTTACCAGCTCCCCGTCTATATCACCGCACCGACATTGACGCAATGCC
>DASZOW010000057.1:0-6359 GCA_035550615.1 Puia sp. | reverse complement strand
AACATGGCCGTCGATTCGGATGCAAAATTAGTTAATTTGCCGCTGAAAACGTAAACCAACGATTGCATTTAATAAATAATTAAAGGATTCCATGGAGCCCATTATCGAATGCGTACCAAATTTCAGCGAAGGCCGCAATCCCGGGATCATCAGGCAGATAACCGATGTCATTGAAGCCGTCGCCGGGGTCAGGCTGCTGAACGTCGATCCGGGAAAAGCCACCAACCGTACGGTCGTCACCTTTGTCGGGTCCCCGTCGGCCGTGGTAGAAGCGGCTTTTCAAGCCATCCGGGTGGCGGGCGAGCTCATCGACATGCGCCGGCATATAGGCGAACACCCGCGGATGGGCGCCACCGATGTCTGTCCCCTGATCCCCGTCGCGGGCATCAGCATGGAGGAGACGGCCCTTTGGGCGCAGCGGCTGGCGGAAAGAGTAGGCAAGGAGCTGCAGCTGCCCGTGTATCTGTATGAAGCCGCACAGCCGGACAAGACCCGCAGCAATCTTTCCGTGATCCGCGCAGGCGAATACGAAGGGTTTTTCAAAAAGATCCAACAGCCGGAGTGGAAACCGGATTTCGGTCCCGCCGAATTCGATGCCCGGCGTGGCGCTACCGTCATCGGCGCCCGTGATTTCCTGGTAGCATATAACGTCAACCTCAATACTACCTCGACGCGCCGCGCCAACGCCATCGCCTTCGATGTACGGGAAGCAGGCCGCGTGGTGCCACAGCCGGATGGCGCTAAAGTTCAGGTACCGGGAACACTGAAGTCGGTAAAGGCCATCGGCTGGTATATCGAAGAATATGGTGTGGCGCAGATCTCGATGAACCTGACGAATATCCGTGTCACTCCCGTGCACATCGCCTTCGATGAGGTCTGCCGCGCCGCCGCGGAACGGGGAATACGCGTCACCGGCAGCGAACTGGTCGGGCTCATCCCACTGCAGGCCATGCTGGATGCGGGCCGTTACTTCCTCCACAAACAGCAACGCAGCGCCGGCGTCTCCGAAAAAGAGCTGATCCGCATCGCCATCCTGTCCATGGGCCTGGACGAGCTGAGTCCTTTTGTACCCGGAGAACGGATCATCGAATACCTGCTGCATACCGCCGCCGACGAAAAGCTGATCCGCATGTCGCTGCACGATTTTGCCGATGAGACGGCCAGCGAAAGCCCGGCCCCCGGCGGAGGTTCCATTGCCGCCTATGTCGGCTCCCTGGGCGCTGCGCTCGGCGCCATGGTGGCGAATCTCTCTGCCCATAAAAAAGGGTGGGATAGCCGCTGGGCGGAGTTCAGCCACCGGGCGGAGCAGGGACAACGGCATAAGGACGAGCTGTTGCGGCTGGTTGATGCCGATACGCACGCCTTTAACGCGATCATGGCAGCTTTTGGCCTGCCAAAAGGTACGCCCGAAGAAAAGGCGACCCGCCATGAAGCGATACAAACGGCGACAAAGACGGCTATCGAAGTCCCGCTCCGGGTCATGGAGACCGCCTATGCCTCGCTGGAACTGATCCATGCAATGGCCAGCGATGGAAATCCCAATTCTGTTTCCGATGCCGGTGTCGGCGCACTTTGCGCACGCGCAGCGGTCCTGGGCGCCTTCCTGAACGTACGCATCAACGCCACCGGCTGCGAAGACAAAACCTTCGTCGCGGATATCCTCGCTCGCGGGAAAATGATTGCCGAAAAAACCGAACTCGCCGAACAGGCGATCCTGTCAATCGTCTATGAAAAGATCGGGCAATAACCGTATCGGATCGGGGCCGCCGGCGCCTGCATTCCTAATGGCCCCTCAGACGGGAACCGGCCTGACCTAAAATGGGATGCCGATATTCAAATACCCGAGCAGGGTATGGCTCTGGTCGCAATACATGGCGCTAAGCTCGAGCGGCCCAAGGGCAAAATTGTAGGTGAAGGTCAGCGCATAGCCGGAAAGAAAATCGGGCGTCGTAAAGAAATTGCTTTTCGTAATGAAATTGTTGAATAGCACATTGGCCTTGCCCGTGATCAGTACATTGTTGAAAAGCTGATAACGCAGCGCCAGCGCCCCTTCCGCGATGCTGGCGGAATAAAACGTGCCTTCCCGAAGTCCCGCGAAGACCACCTGGTTATGGAACTGGTCGGTAAGCCCCCCGATCGAAAATTCATTCATGATATTATTCCGGTAATGCAGGTTCAGCCCACCCTGCAAATGGGTCTGCAGCGTATAACGTTCCGCCAGCGGCAGGTATTGATCGTAGGTGATCAGGAAACGCTGGTAGGGCGCCGCGGAAAAACTGGTGTCGCTGCGCGTCTGGTTGCTCGCAAAATATTGTGCCCGCGGATTCTGCTCGAACACATGATCGGCTTCGACATTGAATTTGAAACCACGGCGGGGATTTACGGGCCGGTCCAGCGTATTGCTGCGGATGAACAGATAGCTGGTCATGAAATTGTTGTCGCCCTTGAAATCCAGGCTCGAGGTGATGGAAGGATCGTCTTGCGTATACTCCCACTTGCTCCCCAGCCCAAACGTCAGATCCCGGTTGGTCGAGTAACCGAAATTTCCATCCATGCGGAAATAACTTTGATCATAGAGCCCCGCCTCGGTGTAGTTGTTGTAGGTCGTGATCTGGAAATGATCGTATTGCGGGCTGAGCCGGAAGGAAAAATTGGCGCGGCGGCTGAAATATTGCAGATGTTCGGCCCGGACGCGGAAGTTCTGCCCGACATTCATCGTCACCAGGCTCCGGGAGGTCGGGGTAAAGAAATCGCGACTGGTAAGATTCAGGATGGCGCTGATGCCGCTGAACTGGTTATAATTGAGGCCGACCTTGGCGAAGGTGAGCGGATTTTCCTCGACGTCGAAATCGATGCGGCTGCTGCCATCCGGCTGCGGCGCCAGCGAATAGGTGATCCGGTTATAATAGCGGGTGCCGAACGCCCTGCGTACCATCCGCGAAAGGTCGTTTGCCGAATAATAATGGTTGTTCTCGAGATCCATGCTCTGAAAGAAAAAACCTTCACTGGTGTTCTTGAGCCCTTTGACGGTATGGGATGAGATCTTGACGGGATTGACCGGCGGCAGCCGGTTCTTGACGACTTCCTGCGGGCCATAGATCGCATCCAGCGAATCCGCCAGCGCTTTTAGCCGGGGATAAAGCTTGCGGCCCTCTTTGAGACCTGCGTTTATGATGGCATTCGCCTCGCCGAAATTGCCCATGTTGTATTTGTCCAGCGGCTGATGGACATAGATCGTGCAAAGCGGGATCTCGGTACGGGTGTCCGCGGCCTCGCGGAAAAAGGCGACCTGGAGCAGCACCTGCAAGGCATTGGTCACCTGGTCTGAGGTTCTGGGCGGACCGGAGAGATCGCTGCCTATGACGATATCGGCGCCCATCTCACGCACATCCCTGACCGGGAAGTTCCGGACGACACCACCATCTACCAGCTTCCGGCCGCCGTATTCGACGGCGGTGAACACGGAAGGAATGGCCATGCTCGATCGCAGCGCCGATACGATCTCCCCGGTGTCCAGCACTACCGCCTCGCCCGTGGTCACGTCGGTGGCGATGCATTTAAAAGGGATGGAGAAATGGGAAAAATCCTTGATGTTATAGACGGGGCGGAACAGCTCGGAAAATTTTAGCCAGAGCTCCTGCCCCTCGATGACGCCGGTGGCGAAACGGAAATTATGATTGACCCACGGCAGCTCGACATCGTATTTGCCGTATTCATCCTTTTCGTCCATGATCATGCTGCGCATCGAGGATTGATTGGAGAGCAGCAGACCCCAATCGATCTTCTCCGTTATCTTTTCGATGCTGTCGGCAGAGTACCCGATGGCGTACAGGGCCCCGATGATGCTGCCCATGCTGGTCCCCGTGATATAGTCGATCTTCAGACCTGCCGAATCGATGGCCTTGAGGATACCGATATGCGCCAGCCCTTTGGCGCCGCCGCCGCTTAATGCCAGACCGATCTTAGGCCGCTGGCCGGCGGGCAAAACACGGGAGCGGACAACAGTATCCTGTGCCGCTGATCTGCCGGTGCAGAAGAGGAGGCAGAGCACACAGGAAGAAAAAGACAGATAGCGTATCAAAGCGTTTTTTCTAATTCCATGATCTTCTCGAACACCTGTTCATATTGTCGGTTAGCCTTGTCCAATTCATCACTGGTCTTTTTATATTCCGCCTCGGCGGCTACAAACCTGTTCTTATCCGAATACGTGGAAGGATCGGCCAGAGATGCTTCCAGCCCCGCCTTTTGTTGCGATAACGTGGCGATCTTCGCCTCCAGTTCCTGGAATAGACGCTGCTGTTTCTGGAGGTCTTTTTTGGCTTCCTTGTTGATGGGCGCATTCTCGATCTTTGCCGGAGCTGATGCGGGTTTACCGTTCGATTGGAACGCCGGTGCAGGCTTTCCGGTTGTCTGAGCTGGTGCAGGTTTTCCGGTCGGTTGAGATGCCGGTGCCGGCTTTCCGGCCGATTGTGCCGGTTTTCCAGCTGGCTGCGCGGGAGCAGGTTTTCCCGTCGCCTGGGTCGCGGCTGCAGGGGCGGGCGCTGCCACCGGGGCTGCAACAGCGGCGGCCTGCCTTTCGGCCGCACGTTCCTTCCATTCTACCCATTCCTCGTATGTGCCCTTGAACTCCCGGATCTTTTGGTCTTCGATCTCCCAGATCTTGTTGGCCGTCTTGGAAATAAAATACCGGTCGTGGCTGACGAGAAGAAAGCTTCCCTCATATTTGTTGAGCGCATCGATCAGCAGCTCGCAGGAATGCATGTCCAGGTGGTTGGTCGGTTCGTCGAGCAGCAGGAAATTGGCCTTGCTGATGATGGTCTTGGCCAGGGCGACCCGCGCCTTCTCTCCACCGCTGAGCACCTTGATCTTTTTGTCGACATCGTCGCCGCTGAAAAGAAAACAGCCCAGCAGGACACGCAATTCGAGGTCTGTCTTTTGACTGCCGGCCGCCTGCATCTCCTCCAGCAGGGTATTGTTGACATCCAGCGCCTCCAGCTGATGCTGGGCATAAAAGCTGGCATCCACATTATGCCCCCAGACACGCTCCCCGCTAAACGGCTCGGTACCCGCAACCATCCGCAAGAGGGTCGATTTGCCCTTGCCATTGGCGCCGATCAGCGCGATCTTATCGCCCCGGTCGATCTCCGCGGAGGCATGCTCTACTATATGGATCGGCCCGAAATGCTTGGTGGCATTCTTCAGCGTCGCCAGTATCCGGCCCGGCGTCTTGTCGACCCGGAAATTGATCTTGATATTCGGACGCTCGATCTCCACGTCTTCGATCCGCTCGATCTTTTCCAGCCGTTTCATCGCGCTTTGGGCGGCGGCAGCCTTAGTGGCCTTGGCCCGAAACCTTTCGATAAAGCGTTCCTGCTGGCGGATGTATTCCTGCTGGTTCTCGAAGGCGCGTTGCTGCAGCTCTACACGCTGGACCTTTTCGGTCTCGTAGAAACTGTAATTGCCGTTGTAAACATGCAGCTCTTTCTGATAAAGCTCCACGATCTTGGTGACCATCCGGTTCAGAAAATATTTATCGTGGCTCACGATCACCACCGATCCCTGATAATGCTGCAGATACTTTTCCAGCCATTCTATAGATGGGAGGTCCATGTGGTTGGTCGGTTCGTCCAGCAGCAGGAGATCGGGTTTCTGCAGGATCATCTTGGCCAGCAGCACGCGCATGCGCCAGCCCCCGCTGAACTCGCGAAAGGGCCGCTGGAGATCCGAATTGGAGAACCCAAGGCCTTGCAGGATCTCCTCCGTCCGGTGATGGATGGTATAGCCATCCAGCGTGTCCATCTCATGCAGGGCATCGGTATACTGGATCAGCAGGTCGTTGTTCTCGTGGTCTTTCTCTAGCTTTTTGCCCAGCTCCTCGATCTCTTTTTCCAGTTGCAGGACCCGCTCGAATGCCGTCATGGCCACCTCGAGGATCGAGCCGTTGGTATCGAAGCTCAGGAGGTCCTGGTGCAGATAGCCGATGGAGGTGCTGCGGCTCCGCTCCACCGTGCCTTCCGAGGGCGTATAATCGCCCGCAAACAATTTTAATAAAGTGGATTTTCCCGTTCCGTTGTAACCGATAAGCCCGATCCGCTCATTTGGTTGAATATGCCAGGTGGCGTTCCTTACGATGACCCGGGCTCCGAATTCAAAAGTGACGTTCTGCAGTCCTGCTAACATGGATGCAAAAATAACCCTTACCTTCGTAAAAATCCGTTTAAATGAAGAAATTCATCTTGTTGGGCGTCGTTTTTATAGTGGCTTGTTTTTTTGCCTACAAGTTATTGTCGGACAAACCCATGCACAAAGAGGAACACAAGGATGAAGCGCTTAAGATATCCAAGAATTCACCGGCATTT
>DASZOW010000056.1:0-4271 GCA_035550615.1 Puia sp. | reverse complement strand
AACGACGTGGGCTTCGAGCTGCAACGGCTCACCGATGTCCATCTGCATTCCAATCTCACCGGTGAGCTGGAGCCTCCGGGAGACATCCAGTATATCTACATCTTTAGCGTAGTAGGCGTATTTATGCTGCTGATCGCGTGTATCAATTTCATCAATCTGAGTACCGCCGGAGCGGGAAAACGGGCGCGGGAAGTCGGTATTCGCAAAGTCCTGGGTTCCATCCGGGCGCAATTGATCGGCCAATTCATGGCGGAGTCCATGGTCCTGACCCTGGCCGGTACCGGGATCGCCCTGATCCTCGTATATGCCGCCCTGCCCCTTTTTAACGCGATCACCGGCCAGCAGCTTTCGCCAAATTTTTCGGCCGACTCCTGGCTGATGCCGGCCCTCCTGCTGATCATGGCGATCACCGGGCTGTTGGCGGGGCTCTACCCGGCTTTTGTCCTTTCCGCGTTCAACCCGGTGACCGTACTCAAAGGGATGTTCACGCCGGGCAAGAAAAGCGCCGGGCTGCGGAGTACCCTCGTTACATTCCAGTTCTTTATCTCCATTAGCCTGATCATCGGTACCGCCGTCGTGTACCAGCAACTGTCCTATATCCAGCATAAAAAATTGGGGTACGACCGGGACCAGGTCCTGATCGTGCAGGAAACCGGTTGGCTGGGTAACCACCAGGATTATTTCCGGCAACGGCTTCTCGCCGATCCCCGGATCGCCAGCATCTCTATGTCCGGTTATCTGCCGGCGGGCAAGACCAATAACAGCAATTTTATTTTTTACCCCGGCGGTCAGAGAGAGCAGCTGGTCTATGCCTCCAGCTATGCCGTGGATGATCAATATATCCCTACGCTTGGCATGCAGCTCGTCGCCGGGCGAAATTTCTCGCGGGAGTTCCCGTCCGACAGCGACGCCGTCATCATCAATGAGACCGCCGCCCTTAAACTGGGCTGGACCAAACCGGACCGGCCGGTGACTGATGCGGATCTGGCCCACCGCACGATTACTCAAAAGGACAATACCGGAATCGGGAAGCCTTATCATGTGATCGGGATGATCCGGGATTTTCATTTCCGGAGCCTTCATGAGCTGATCACCCCGCTGGTCATGACGCTGGACACGGCGGCAAGCAACGATCTGATCGTCAAGACGCGCACCACGGATCTGCCCGGGTTGCTGGCATCGATAAGAACGGAATGGAACTCGCTAAAGCCGGGGGCGCCTTTTTCATACAGCTTCCTGGATGATCGCTTCAATGATACCTACCGGAACGAGCAGCAGATTGGCCTGATCCTCGGCATCTTTGCCGGGTTGACCATCTTCGTCGCCTGTCTCGGGCTTTTCGGTCTGGCAACGTTCACTGCCGAGCGAAGGACAAAGGAGATCGGCATCCGCAAGGTGCTGGGCGCCAGTTCCGGCGCCATCGTCACCCTGTTGTCCAGGGAATTTCTCCGGTTGGTAATTATCTCGTTCCTCATTGCCGCGCCGCTGGCCTGGCTGGTCATGAACAGATGGCTAAGGGATTTCGCCTATCGAACGACCATCGGCTGGTGGATCTTTGTTCTTGCTGCATTGCTGGCGATCGGCATCACCGTCCTGACCATTGGATTGCGGGCGATGCGGGCGGCGCTGAGGAATCCCGTCGATAGTTTGCGGGCGGAGTAAAAAGAATGGGACCCGTTTTTGGCAGGTCCCATTTCGTGTTGTTACAAAGCCTGTTCTTATTATTCAGCCAGTTTAACTTCCTGATGTTGTAATTCGTCCAGTTTCTTTTTACCATAGGTCGCCCGGGTGATCACGACGAAGAGCACCGGCACGATAAAGATCGCCAGGCTGGTGGCCGCGAACATCCCGCCAAGTACCGTGAACCCGATGGTATTACGGGCTACCGAGCTGGCGCCCGAGGCCAGGGCCAGCGGCAGTACTCCCAACAGGAAGGCGATCGAGGTCATCAGGATAGGGCGAAGCCGGAGTTCCACCGCATCGATGGTCGCCTGGACGATCTCCATCCCGCGGTCGACACGTTCCTTGGCAAACTCCACGATCAGGATCGCGTTCTTCGCGGACAACCCGATGAGGGTGATCAGACCGATCTGGGCATAGACGTTATTGGTGAGCCGCGGGATCAGGGTCAGGGTCAGAATGGCCCCGAATACGCCGATCGGCACCGCCAGCAACACCGAGAAGGGCACCGCCCAGCTCTCGTAAAGCGCCGCGAGGAACAGGAATACGAAGACCACCGAGAGGATAAAGATATATACCGAGCTGTTCCCCGATTTGATCTCCTGTAAGCTCAGCCCCGACCAGTCATAGCCATAGCCCTCCGGCAATGTTTTGGCGGCTACCCGCTGCAGCGCCTCGATGGCCTGACCGCTGCTATAACCCGACCTGGCGCTGCCGTCGACCTCGGCGGAGCGATAGATATCAAAATGTTGGATGAGCGGAGCGCTTTCCCTGACCTTGTAGCTCACGACTGTACTAAGGGGGATCATCTCGCCATTAGAATTCTTGACGTAATAGTGGCCAAGATCGTGGATATCGCTGCGGAAATTGGTATCGGCCTGCGCTACCACATAGAAGTTACGGCCGTACAGCGTCAGCTGGTTGATATAGGTGCTGCCCATATACATCTGTATGGTATTGTAGACATCGGAGAGGTTCAGGCCGAGTTTTTTGGCTTTGTCCCGGTCTACGTCCACTTCATAACCGGGAGTATGCGCGCCGAAGAAGGTAAAGGCCTGCCCGATCTCCGGCTGCTTGTTCGCCTCGGCGACAAACTGGTTGACGACTTTCTCGAAGGTCTTTATATCATCGTTCGATTGCCGTTGTTCGATCTGGATGCTGAAGCCGCCCGCATTACCCAGACCCGGGATGGCCGGCGGGGGGATGACCACGATATGCGCGCCTTTGATCACCGAAAACCGTTTGGTCAGCTCGGCGATGACCCCGCTTTCCTGTTCGGCTTTCGATTTCCGCTGGTCCCAGGGTTTCAGCTGCATGAATATGCTTCCCGCGTTCGATTTAAAGCCGAAAGTAAGGATGTTCAATCCCCCCAGGGCAGCCGTATGCATGACGCCGGGCACGCGCTGGGCAATTGTCTGAACACTGTCGAGCACGGCAAGCGCCCTGGTGGTAGACCCTGCTTCCGGGATCTCAAAGGAGATATATACCCGGCCTTCGTCTTCCAGCGGGATAAAACCCGTAGGCTTTTTGCCGAACAGCAGTATATCTCCTACTATGATACAGGCCAGCAGGACCAGCACGAGCGGAGCCCGTCTGATCCAGCCCGCTACGCCCCGGGCATAGCTGCTGTTCATCTTATTAAAACCGACATTGAACTTATAAAAGAAGGCATTCAGCCCCCTGGATTTCTCGTCTATATGGTGTTCCCGCAGCAGCAGCATACAAAGCGCCGGCGTCAGCGAAAGCGCCACAAACGCCGAGATCAGCACGGAGATGGCGATGGTAATCGCAAACTGCTGGTAGAGGCGGCCGACGATACCGGGGATAAATCCTACGGGCACGAATACCGCGGCAAGGATCAGCGCGATCGCGATCACCGGGCCGGTGATATCGGCCATGGCCCGGGCCGTAGCCTCTTTGGGACTCAGATGTTCCGTATCGATATAATGCTGCACGGCTTCCACCACTACGATGGCGTCGTCCACCACGATACCGATGGCCAGGACGAAACCGAACATCGTCAGGGTATTGATCGTAAAGCCAAGCGGGACGAAGAAGATAAAGGTCCCGATGATCGCCACGGGGATAGCCAGTACGGGGATCAGCGTAGAACGCCAGTTCTGCAGGAAGAGGAAGACGACCAATGTCACCAGCCCGAGGGCGATGAGCAGGGTACGCACCACGTCGTCTATCGACACCTTGACGACCGATACCGATTCAAAGGGAACGTTGTAATCGACGTCTGCCGGGAAATATTTTTTTGCATCGGCCATGGCCTTGTATACCCCTTCGGCTGTGGCGAGGGCATTGCTTCCCGGCGCCTGGTAGATCAGCAGGTAGGAGGCTCTTTTCCCGTCCACGAACGAATTGGCCGCATAGCTCACTTTGCCCAGCTGGATACGGGCGACATCCTTCAGGTAGACCATGCTGTTTTGTGCGGGATTGCTGCGGATCACGATATTGCCGAACTGTTCTTCGGTGTTCAGCCGGCTGTTCGTAAAGACGGTGAATTCGAACGGTGCGCTCGCGCTTTGCGGGGGAGCGGCCACCGACCCCGCGGCTACCTGCAGGTTCTGCTCGTTGATGGCATT
>DASZOW010000055.1:0-5791 GCA_035550615.1 Puia sp. | reverse complement strand
GATATGAAGCTGAAGCCGGAAGCGGCAAAGATCTCGGCTTACTACAACCTGGACAACGGCTCCGGCAAGATCCGGGGCATATTCGCTCAGGAGAACGGAGCGGCAGCCGCCGTCTTCAAGCAGTGGTTCGTGCCCTTCCAGGACCTCGGGGCCAGCACGGTAACCCTGCACAACACGGGTTCTACCGATCACCTGAGCTTTGACGCGGTGGGCATTCCCGGTTTTCAATTCATCCAGGACGAGCTGGATTACGAGACCCGGACGCACCATACCAACGAAGACAACTATGACCACCTGCGGATGGACGATCTGCGGCAGGCGGCGACCATCATGGCCGCCTTTGTGTATTTCACGGCCCAGCGCCCGCAGATGATCCCGCGGAAGCCGTTGCCCAAGCCTGAAAAGTTCATTTTTGACGATATTTTCCCGTAAAGTATTGGGGCTAATGATTTTTTAAGCCGGACTCCGCCGGCTTTGATGGGGAAGGCGTATATTTGCGCCTCCAAGGACCCTAACTCCTTGAGGCGCAAATCCAAAATATATCAACCAAGTGGCTACCAAATTCTCAAAAGAGACCTACCTGTACTGGTATGAACTAATGCAACTCATCCGCCAGTTTGAGTTGATGGCAGAAGAAAAATATAAGATGGAAGGGAAGATCCGCGGTTTTTTTCATGCTTATATCGGGCAGGAAGCGATCGCGGCCGGATGTATGACGGCGACAAAGCCGGACGATCCATTTATCACCGCCTACCGGGACCATGGCCTGGCGCTGTCCAAGGGGGTGGCTGCCAATGCCTGTATGGCTGAATTGTATGGTAAGGCGACCGGCGCGGCCAAGGGCAAGGGTGGGAGCATGCACTTCTTCGGCGTGGACGTCAAGTTCTTCGGTGGTCATGGCATCGTAGGCGCGCAGATCGGAACGGGCGCCGGTCTGGCCTTTGCCGAGAGATACAAGGGCACGGACAATGTCGTCCTAACCTTTTTCGGGGATGGCGCCGCCCGTCAGGGTATGCTGCACGAGACCTTCAACCTGGCGATGCTGTGGAAGCTGCCGGTGGTCTTCATCTGCGAGAACAACAACTACGCCATGGGCACGTCCGTGGAGCGTACGTCGAATGTGGTCGATATCTATAAGCTGGCCGACGCCTACGAGATGCCGGCCGATTCCATCGATGGCATGAGCGCGGAAGCGGTACACGAAGCCGTGGCCCGCGCCGTAAAGCGCGCCCGTCAGGGCGATGGCCCCACTTTGCTCGAGATCAAGACCTATCGTTACAAGGGACACTCGATCTCCGATCCGCAGAAATACCGCACCAAGGAAGAGGTCGACGAATACAAACAGCGCGATCCCATCCAGCAGGTGCTGGATACGATCCTGGCCAAGAAATACGCCACCCAGGAAGAGATCGACGCCATCAACAAGCGGGTCGCCGATACGGTGGCAGAATCGGTTAAATTTGCCGAAGAATCTCCGTGGCCGGATGATTCCGAGGTATTGAAGGACGTATACATCGACCAAAACTATCCCTTTATTGTAGATTAACCCTGCGCGGAGCCGCAGATCAAAAAAGTAATCAGTAATGTCAGAGATCAAACATCCTGCTCGTTTAGAAGAAGAGAAAGATCCCATCGCAGATTTTCAGACTGCGTGGGAAAAATATGGTAAGCAGGCGTCTTACGTGCTTTTAGCCATTATCGTCATCGTAGGCGGATTTTTTGCCTATCGCAATTTCGTGACCGAGCCCAAGGAAAAACAGGCCGTCGAAGCTATGTTCCATGCCGAGGAGTATTACCGGATGGATTCGACGCGGCTGGCGCTCAACGGCGACGCTATCAATGCCGGTTTTCTCAAGGTTATCTCGAAGTACGGTGGCACCAAGGCGGCCAAACTGGCGGGCTTTTATGCCGGCAGCTGCTACATGAAGCTGGGCGATTTCAACAATGCCGTGAAATATCTCAAGGACTTCTCTACACCCGTAGAGCAGCTGCAGGAGCGGGCATACGGGCTGCTGGGGGATGCTTATTCCGAACTGAATAGGAAGGAAGAGGCGGCAGAGCAATACAAAAAAGCCGGGACCTATTTCGAGAAGGACGAGCTGTTCTCGCCCGAATACTTGTTCCGTTCCGGCTACCTGTATGAGAGCATGGGCAAGAAACAGGAGGCCATCGCGATGTACAAAATGATCAAGGATAAATACCCTTCTTCACAGCGGGGCGCCGATATCGACAAATACCTGGCAAGACTGGGTGTCGTCAATAATTGATATCCACTAACGATATGGCTGAAGTAAGCAAAAGCAATTTAATGCATCCTATTTCCACAGGCATTCCTAACCTCAAGGGTGCCTGTGTAGTTATTGTCCGTACGGAATGGAATGCGGCCGTCGTGGATGCGCTGGAAGCGGGCGCCAGGGCCGAGCTGACGAAGGCGGGGGTCCGGCATTGGGTCATTACGGTGCCCGGGGCGTTCGAGATCCCCTTTGGTATCCGGGCGTACTGGGACGCGCATAAATATAAAGACGACCGGCCGAAGGCATTCATCGCGCTGGGCTGTGTCATCCGGGGAGATACGCCGCATTTCGAATACGTATGCCGGGCCGTGACGGACGGTGTTTTGCAATTGAACCTGACGATGCCCGTGCCGACCATCTTCGGCGTGCTGACGGTAGACAATCAACAGCAGGCGGATGAACGTATTGGCGGGAAACACGGCCATAAAGGCGAAGAGGCCGCCATTACAGCATTAAAAATGATCGCTGTAAAAAAATCATTCCAGTGACAGTCCAGTTGTTCATACCCTGCTTTGTCGACCAGCTATATCCGCAGACCGCTTTCAATATGGTGAAGGTGCTGGAAAAGGCGGGCGTAACCGTGGAGTACAATGAAGAGCAGACGTGTTGCGGCCAGCCGGCTTTCAATGCCGGTTTCCGGGACGAAGCACGGGATGTCTGTTCCAAATTCCTCAAGGATTTTTCCGGCCATGACTACGTCGTTGCGCCCAGTGCGAGCTGTGTCGGTTTTGTGCGGAATTATTACAGTACCTTGTTCAACAATTCTTCCGTTCACAACGAAGTTCGCGATCTGGGAAAACGGATCTTTGAATTCTCGTCCTTCCTCGTCAATGTTCTGGGTATAGAAGATCTGGGGGCGACGCTGCATGGCAAGGCGACGTATCACGACAGCTGTGCGGGGCTCCGGGAATGCCGGATCAAGCAGGAGCCGCGGAAACTGTTGTCACGGGTCAAGGGTCTGGAGCTGCTGGAGATGAACGATGTGGAGACCTGCTGTGGTTTCGGCGGCAGCTTTGCGGTGAAATTCGAAACGATCTCCGTGGCGATGGCCGATCAGAAAGTGAACAATGCGCTGCAAACGGGCGCGGATTATATCATTTCTACCGATCTTTCGTGTCTCATGCACCTGGATGGCTATATCCGTCATAAGGGGCATCCGATCCGCACGATGCATATTGCGGATGTGTTAGCGAACTTTTGATGTGATCGGCGAACCACCCCGCCGGACCGGCTGCGCCCCTCTGACTTGGGCGCTGGTCCGATTTAGGCAAAAAAATAAGACCACCCATATAACCTTAGTTATCGGATGGTCTTGACCCTTAAAACAACCTGTCGCAAGCGTTAAATAGGGTTAAAACCAGGCCTCTGGAACAAACATACGACACGCAATAGTTTTTAGATTGTAAAAAGTTCAACTTTTTTTTGATTCCGGTTTTTTGCTGACAATCAGCTATTTGCATAACGGTGGCGGGTCGGGGTGGGAAGATTTTTTGTACCTTCGGCGCCGACTGCAATCTTACCGCATTTAAAAACTACTATTATGGCTTATTGGCTAGTGAAATCCGAGCCTTCCGTTTATAGCTGGGATCAATTCGTAAAGGATAAGGAGACCTCGTGGGACGGGATCCGCAATTATGCGGCGCGGCTTCATCTCCGCGGCATGAAGAAGGGCGACGAGGTATTGTATTATCATAGCAACGAGGGCACGGATATCGTGGGTATTGCGAAGGTGACGAAGGAAGCGTACCAGGACCCGACCACCGATGATGAGCGATGGGTATCGGTGGGGCTGAAGCCCGAAAAGCGGTTAAAGCATTCCGTGAGCCTTGATCAGATCAAGAAGGACAAGCGTCTCGCCGAGATGGCGCTGGTGCGGATCAGCCGGCTTTCGGTGCAGCCCGTGACGGACAGGGAGTGGGCGGCGGTGATGGACCTGGCAGGGGAGAAGTAGGGACGCGGCGGGGAGAGCAGGGGGCAGCTAAGCGGCGCCAGGGGAAAACGGGCGATCCGCGTTTGGAGAGATTTTTTTACATTGTGTAGATGAAAAAGAAATTAGTGGTGCTGACGGGGGCGGGCATCAGTGCGGAAAGCGGGCTGAAGACCTTCCGGGACTCGGATGGGCTCTGGGAGGGATACGATGTAACGGAGGTGGCTACGCCGCGGGCCTGGCGGAAGGATCCCAAACTGGTACTGGACTTCTACAATATGCGGCGGCGTGATGCGCTAAAGGCGCAGCCGAACCAGGGCCATCTGGGGCTCGCCGAGCTGGAAAAAGATTTCGACGTACATATCATCACACAGAATATCGACGACCTGCACGAACGGGCCGGTTCCACGCGGGTGCTGCATCTACACGGGCAGATCTTTCGGATGCGAAGCGAAAAGAACGAGAGGCTGGTCTATGACATCCGGGAAGATATCCAGCTGGGTCAGCAGGCAGAAGACGGGGCCCAGCTGCGGCCGCATATCGTCTGGTTCGAGGAGCCGGTACCGATGATCGGGGAAGCGGTGCCGCTGGTGCGAAGCGCAGACATCTTCGTGGTGGTCGGTACTTCGCTGGTGGTCTATCCCGCCGCGGGGTTGGTAGATCTGGCGTCGCCGGGAATACCGAAATTCATCGTCGATAAAAAGATCCCCTATACTTCCGGAATCGGCAACCTGGTGGCCATCGAGCATCCGGCTTCGGTGGGAGTACCTTTGTTGCAAAAAAGACTGGCGGAATTGGTTTAGCGGTCTAAATCGTTTATCTTCATCAAAACATCCTGGCCGTGGAATCGAGTCCCTTCTTCAGTACGGCGTCTTTCCAGCTGATCCTGCTGGCCGCATTCCTGATCCCGGCGGTCGTTTTCCTGGCAACGGAATTCAGCGTCCTGAAACGGATCAGGCGGGAGAACCGGCTGCTGCAGCCGGGGTGGGTCTGGCTGCAGATCATTCCCTTTGCCGGGCAGATCTGGCAGTTCGGGGTCGTCTACCTGATAGCCGGATCGATCCAGAAGGAATGGCTGGCGGACGGTGAGGACTCCCTCCTGGGGATCACGCATGAGGCCGCCCGGGATTTGAAGCAGAGCAAGCCCACGCTGGCGATCGGGATGGCCTATTGTGCGCTGAATTCGCTGGTGGTATTCACGAACCTGTTCGCCCACCTCACGGGAGACACGGCGGCGCTGATCGCAGGGCTGCTGGCTTTGGCTTCCATCATCTGCTGGGTCATCTATTGGTCCAGCCTGGCGAGCTGGAACCGCCGGTTAAAGGAGAAGATGCAGCCGGGGTTGTGAAGGCACCTTCCAACCAGTTTTCGGGTTCTTTTAACAAGACTTGTTCTATTTTGCGGCGAAATGGCTGTACTCAAGCACATCTTTCTCACGGCGGCATTGTTCCTGGTCGCCGGCGGATGTTTTGCCCAGGACGAATTGTCCGCACCCGTATTGCGTCTCCAACAGTATTGCAGGCAATCGTCCCCTACGGGTTATAGCCCCGGGCTCCGTCTACTAACCCTG
>DASZOW010000054.1:0-9842 GCA_035550615.1 Puia sp. | reverse complement strand
TAGCTTCGATCTGGGCAGCCTGCCCTGGCAGAAGATGCTGGCGATCCATGAATACCGGCATGTACAGCAATACAACAATTACCGGGTAGGGCTTTCGGGGTTCTTTTATTACCTGTTTGGCGAAGGGGGACAGGCATTTGCCAATAGCCTGGCGGTGCCGAACTGGTTCTGGGAAGGCGATGCCGTCTACCAGGAGACCCTCATCAGCGAACAGGGCCGCGGCCGGCTGCCTTTCTTCTTCAACGGCTACCGCTCACTGTGGGCCGGCGGTAAACGCTACTCCTGGATGAAACTTCGTAACGGCTCGCTGATTGACTATGTGCCGGACTGGTATCCGCTTGGCTTTATGTTGGTAGCCTATGGCCGGGAACGGTATGGCGACGCGTTCTGGCGTCAGGTGACCCACGATGCCGCGGCTTTTCACGGTCTCTTCTATCCGCTGCAAGGCGCCATCCGTCGTTATGCGGGCATCTCGTTCCGCCAGTTTCGTAGCGACGCCCTCGACTATTTCCGCCGCCAGGCCCCCGCGATGTCGGAACCCGTTTCCGCCCGCGCCCACAAACATTTCTCTGCCGACGAAGAATTTCCGCAATTCATAGGCCGCGACAGCCTGCTGTATATGCGTACCAGTTATAAACGCATCCCCGCCTTTGTGATCCGTGACCTGACCACCGGGCAGGAGACCCGCATCGGCCACCGGGCCATCTCGCTGGACAACTATTTCTCGCTTTCCGGCGGCAAGGTCGTATACGCAGCCTATGAGACAGACCCGCGCTGGGGCTGGCGTGACTACAGTGTGTTGCGGTTGCTGGACCCTCGCACCGGCGAAGACCGCAGGCTAACCAGCCGCAGCCGGTATTTTTCTCCCGACCTCTCCGCGGACGGCAGACAGATCGCAACCGTGCAGGAGGCTGCCGACGGTTCCTGCTCTCTTTTCCTGCTGGATGCGGACAAGGGCAGCGTGATAAAACAACTCCCCAATCCGGACAAGCTGTTCTATACGTATCCGAAATTCTATGCCAACGCCACGCAGATCGTAACGGCCGTCCGTAACCGACGGGGGCAGATGTCGCTGGCCCTGGTCGACGCGGCAAATGGGAACACGCATGCCCTGCTGCCGTGGAGCTTTCAGACCATCGGCTTCCCTTCGGTAAGCGGCGACACCATCTGGTTCACGGCCTCTCGCGGAAAAGAGGACCGGATATACGGCATGGCCGGCGGCCGGCTGTTCCGTGTCTTACTGCCGCATGGCGATCCCGGAACGGGGCAATATGAGTTTCATGCCGGTGAAGATGGCCGCTATACCTGGAATACGTTTACGGCCGTGGGGTTTCTCGCCGATACGGCAGCTTCGGCTGGCGTGAAGCTCGGGCCGCTGGCAGTTTCGGAGTGGTCCCGGGATCTTTCGCTGCAAGGCATCGACTCGCTCGACCGCGGCCCCGCGGGATTGCTGAATAGCATCGGCACCGGACATTATCCCGCGACAAAGTATCCCATTACCTCGCATCTGATCAACTTTCACAGCTGGCGGCCCTATATCGACGACCCCGACTATCAGCTTTCGCTGGTCAGCGACAATATCCTCAACACACTGGAAACGGAGATCTATGCCGGTTATAACCGTAACGAAGGATATAAACAGATAGGTGCAGACGCCACCTATGGGGCCCTATATCCTTTTCTCGATCTGGGCTGGGACTATACTTTCGATCGAAATGCGCTGTATGGGAACCAGCAGATATACTGGAACGAGACGGAAGCGCGCGCCGGCGCCAGCATTCCGCTGAACTGGACGCATGGCGGGAGCTATACCAGTCTTCAGTTCGGCTCCGATATCGTCTATAACCAGCGCTATTATTCGGGAGCGTACAAGGATTCTTTCAACAGCAGGGGATTTGCATATGTCGATCCGTATATCAGCTTCGTTCATCAATGCCAGCAGACCCAGGCGCAGATAGCGCCGCGATGGGCAGAGGTGCTCAGCTTGTCGTATAGCAATGCGGTGACGCCCTTCGAGGCTCACCAGTTCCTGGCCTCCGGATTTCTTTATTTGCCCGGTTTGGCCTATACGCATAGTCTGTTGCTGGCCGCGGCATTTCAGCAACGCGATACACTGGGCAATGCCCGCTTCTCCAACAGCTTTCCCTTCTCCCGCGGGTACACCGCGGAAAACTTCTATAGACTATGGCGGTACTCGGCCAACTACCAGCTGCCGTTATTCTATCCCGACTGGGGCTTCGGAGATATCGTCTATTTCCTGCGTATCCGCGCCAATCTTTATTACGATTATACCCGCGCCATGGACTTCTATACCAATGGACAGACCTATAATGGCACCTTCCGAAGCTACGGTTCCGAGATCTATTTCGATACCAAATGGTGGAATCAGCTGTCGGTGAGCTTTGGCATCCGCTATAGCCGTCTTGTCGACCCCGATTTCGGCGGCCGCGGACCCAATCAATGGGAGCTCATCCTGCCGTTGAACCTGCTTTCGCAAGGCTACAGCGGACATGCGGTGAAGCCGGTAGACTAGAGGGTCACTCAACCCAATTTTCCACTTCTAAGTTTTCTACCCGGCGAAATTCTCGTTCATTATTGGTGACTAACGTGTAACGCAGGCTTTTGGCGTGTGCTGCGATCAGCGTGTCCAGAGGACCGATAGGAAGGCCTTGCTTTTCCAGAAGATTCTTTTCAGGATTGGCGCTTTTTCTGGCGCCATAATCTAACTCTGCTACTGTTAAAGATGATAATCCAATTTCTCCTAATGGAAGTGCTCTCAGTCTTTGAAGAACAGATTCAGGCTTCCTTTTTATAATGTAAATACAAATATTTGTATCCAGTAAATACCCCATTAGTCAAAGGATTCCCTCGTTTGCGCTGATGGTTGGTTTCTGTTCTCCATAAAATCAGACGTGAATTCGTCCAGGCTGTCCATCAAATTTTGCCAGGGATTATGATAGGGTATCAAATACAGGGCATTGCCAATTTTCTTTATATAAACTTTGTCATCGTTTATTTTCAGACTGGGCGGTATGTTGATAGCTTGAAAGCCTTGCAGATTTTGTATGTTAACTTCCTCGACCTTCATAATGTAGACTTTTTGAATATTTGTCTAAGATAGTGGTTTTTGCCGTATTATTCAAGTGCTTATAAGCCAGTCTATTCAGGCTCCCGCCTAGGCGTTCAGACTCTCTTCGATCGCCCTGATCTTGATCTCGGCATCCTCTTTCTTCTTCCGTTCCAGGTCCACGACCTCAGGCCTGGCATTTTGTACGAACCGCTCATTGCTTAGCTTTTTGTTCACCGATTCGAGAAAGCCTTTCAGATAGCCGAGCTCCCTGAGCAGCTCTTCCTTCTGATTGCCGTTGTCCAGCGCCTGCTCGGTAACGAGATAGTATTTATCCTTGCCGGAGACGACGGTCAACGATCCGGGAACCGCCTGGGCCGTGAACTCGATGCTTTCGGCATTGACCTGGCGGCCGAGGATCGCCAGAATGGGCCGGTAATCGGCTTCCGACTCGGGCTGGATATATAGTTTTACCAGCTCTTTGGGTTTGATCTGCGCCTTATTCCGGGCGTCACGCAAGGCCGTGATAGCTGTTTTTAGCAGCGCGCCCTGTGACAGCAAGCGGACTTCCGGCTGAGCGGTTGAGCTAAACTGCCGGACGCAGAGATCGTCGCCTTCGGCACGTTCGGCCAGCAGATGATAGATCTCTTCGGTAATAAAAGGCATATAAGCATGCAGCAGTTGCATCAGCTGCTCGAAGAAACCGACGGTCCGTTCGTAGATCGCTGCATCCATCGGCTGCCCAAAGGCCGGTTTCACCCACTCCAGGTACCAGCTGCAGAAATCGTCCCAGATCAGCGAATACAAGGTCTTGAGGGCCTCGCTGAGCCGGAACTCGCGGAATAGCTGATCGATGGTCTCACGGGCCTCGGATAACCGGTTATCGAGCCAGTTGACGGCAAAATGCGCCTCCGTGGAAGCCGTAGGAGCCGCCAGCCGGCCTTCCCAGCCTTTGACGAGCTTCAAGGCATTCCAGAGCTTGTTATTGAAATTGCGGCCCTGTTCGAGCGCGGCTTCGTCGAATAACAGGTCATTGCCGGCAGGGGAGGCGATCATGATCCCGAAACGGACGGCGTCGGCGCCATATTTCTCGATCAGCCCGAGCAGGTCCGGGGAATTGCCCAGGCTCTTGCTCATCTTGCGGCCCTGTTTGTCGCGGACCATGCCCGTAAAATACACATCCCGAAAAGGAATGCGTTTCTCCATCGGCAGACTCTCGGGGAAATAATAAAGCCCGGCCATGATCATCCTTGCTACCCAGAAAAAGATGATATCCTGTCCCGTTACGAGTACCGAAGTGGGATAATAGTAACGGATATCTGCATTGCCTGGCTGGGTAATGCCTTTGAAGACCTCTATCGGCCAAAGCCAGGAGGAGAACCATGTATCGAGTACGTCTTCGTCCTGTCGCAGGTCCGCGGCGGTGAAACCCAAAACGCCGGCTGTGCCGGATCCCGAAGCCCCGCCGGCCGTAGCACCCGAACCCCCACCGGCGGTGAAAAGCTCAAACGCCTCCTCGCGCGTGGCGGCTACCCGGAAGCTGCCGTCGGGCGCATACCAGGCGGGTATCTGTTGCCCCCACCAGAGCTGCCGCGAAATACACCAGTCTTCGACATTCTCAAGCCAGTATTTGTAGGTCGCCATGAACTTGTCGCCGGGATGAATGTCGATATATCCTTCGGTAACGGCCTTCAGCGCCGGCTCCGCCAACGCCTTCATCTTCACGAACCACTGCGTAGAGATGCGGGGTTCGACGACGGCATTGGTACGCTGCGAGAAACCCAGCCGCGTCAGATGATCCTCTTCTTTTACGACGAGCCCTTCCGCTTTCAGCGCTTTGACGACGGCAGCACGCGCAGCAAAACGTTCCATTCCGACACAGACCTCCGCAGCGGCGCTCAGCGTCCCGTCGGGATTCAGGGTATCGATGATGGGCAGGCCATGTTTGAGGCCCAGGTTATAGTCATTGATATCGTGCGCGGGAGTCACTTTGAGTGCGCCCGTACCAAAGGCCGGATCGACATATTCGTCGAAGATGATAGGCACGTGGCGGTTGACGAGCGGGACAATAGCGTAGGCGCCGCGCAGATCCTGGTAGCGTGGATCGTTGGGATTGACACAGATGGCCGTATCGCCCATAATGGTCTCGGGCCGCTGGGTGGCGATCGTGATATGCTTGCCCGTGGGCTTGCCTGACGCATCGACAACGGCATAATTGACGTATGTCAGCTTGCCCTGCTCATCGCGGTATTCTACTTCCTCGTCGCTGAGGGCGGTCTTTGCCTGTGGATCCCAGTTGATCATCCTGGCCCCCCGATAGATCAGCCCCTTGCCATACAGATCGATAAAGATGCTGATCACAGAAGCATAGTAGTCGGGGTCCATGGTAAAGGATACGCGGTCCCAGTCGACACTGCACCCCAGCTTGCGGATCTGGTCATAGATGATGTTCCCGTATTTCTCCTTCCATTCATATGCATATTCCATGAACTTTGCCCGGGTAAGCTGGTTCTTGTCGATGCCTTTTTCGCGAAGCATGCCGACTACTTTGGCCTCCGTGGCAATGGACGCATGGTCGCTGCCGGGTACCCAGCAGGCATTATAACCGCTCATCCGGGCTTTGCGGACCAGGATATCCTGAACCGTTTCGTTCAGCGTATGACCCATGTGCAGGACCCCCGTGACATTGGGCGGCGGGATCACCACCGTAAAGGCGGGACGGCCGTCCGGCTTGCTGTTGAAATAGCGTTTCTTCAGCCAATGTTCATACCATTTGTCTTCTGTGGCGGCGGGGATATAGTTCTTGCTCAGTTCCATGATCTATGATCTATTCGATTCAATTGGAGTGCAAAGGTAAAAAAAAGAAGGCCCCCGGCCATAGCCGGGAGAAGGTCAAAAAAAAATTCCCCGCCAAGGCTCCGGGAGGAGCCAAAAAAAATTCCCCGGACTCGCCGGGGAATTCACAATATATTGATCAGCAAATATCCCTACGCAAACCAGTACAGGTAAGAAAGGAACATCACTAAGCCGATAAAGCCGATGGCGAGTAAAGCAGTTTTCGCTGTTTCTCCGAGATGAATAGATGAAAAGATCCTCTTCATAAAAGAAATTTTTTAGGGTGAAACCAATTTGATTAAAAAATGAATTTCAAAGGGGATCGGAAATCAATAGGGACGGTTTCTCAGCGAATTTGGCTTGGAGGTTGCCAGATTTAAGGGTGGAGCTCTTTACAAAGATAATAATTTTTTTAAATTTCAAAAAAAATTTTGGCTTTCTCCAACCGCTGAAACTCAATGAAAAACTCCAGCACTTGCCTACTGGAGTCAATGGGTTGAATGAGTAAGGGACTAGTTCTATGTTTATGACATTGTGAATAAGTACGCTGCAGACATGATGGCGCAGAAATACAAAAAGGCGGTGATAAACGTCATCACCATACTTTCTGAGTGCCGCATGCTGTCCATTTTTGTGTCCATTTGTTCCATACGATTTGGATTTGGTTAAAGAATCGGGATCACCGAAAAATACCCGGAGCCAACCGGATAAGGTCCGGTCTGTTGACATAGCTTTCGACGGGTTCGGAACAATGGTTTTTGAGGGTGGGGGATAGACAACCGACAGCCGTTTCTTACTATCTTTACACTCTTGCCGCATGCCGCAGGCAGGCGGGTCTCAGACAATGTATGCGATAGTCGATATAGAAACTACCGGGGGTTATGCAGCTAATAACGCCATTACAGAAGTTGCTATTGTGTTGCACGATGGAAACGGGGAAGTTAAGCGTTATGAGACCCTGGTCCGGCCCGGGATGTCCATTCCCCGGTATGTACAGGCCCTCACCGGCATCTCGGATGAAATGGTGGCCGACGCCCCGCCATTCCGGGAGATCGCCGCACAGGTCTACGAATGGCTGAAAGACGCGGTGTTTGTCGCGCATAACGTCAACTTCGATTATTCCTTTCTCCGCAACCAGCTAAAAGAATGCGGCTACGAGCTTAACTGTAAAAAACTCTGCACCGTCCGGCTGAGCCGAAAGGCCTTCCCCGGCGCCCCAAGCTACAGCCTGGGCAATATCTGCAAGTTCCTCGACATCTCGATCCCCAACAGGCACCGCGCCGGCGGCGACGCGCATGCAACGGTCCTGCTTTTTGAAAAGATCCTGCAGGCAGGAGGCCTCGAAATCATCCGGGGCATGCTCAAAGGCAGGAACAGCGAACAATATCTTCCGGTAAATCTACCGGCCGAAGAACTGGACAGGCTTCCTATGACCCCCGGCGTGTATTATTTCCACGATCAAAAAGGAAAGGTCATCTATGTCGGCAAGGCCAAGAACATCCGCCATCGCGTCGCCAGTCATTTCTCGAATAACAAGACCGGGCGGCAAAAACAGGAGTTCCTGCGAAACATCTACTCCATCTCGCATGAATCCACGGGCACCGAGCTCATGGCTTTTCTGCTGGAATGCATCGAGATCAAACGGCTATGGCCGGCATACAACCGGAGCCTGAAACGCTTCGAAACGACCTATGGGCTATACGTGTATGAGGATCGCAACGGTTATTCGCGACTGATCCTCGAAAAGATAAAAAAGCAGCTGCAGCCCGTCTATACCTTTTCGTTATTGCTGGAAGGACAGAACATCCTGCGCAAGCTGGTGCGGGAGTTCCGGCTTTGTCCCAAGCTTTGTTTTATCCAGACCGATCACGACGCCTGCGTCGGGTTGCAGGAACAGACCTGTGACGGCGCATGCGAGCAACGCGAATCACCGGACAGCTATAACCAAAGGGTAGAAGCGGCGATAGCAGCCCTCCTGAAAAGCCTGCCTAGCTTTTCGTTGGTGGATCACGGGCGTCATGCCGACGAAAAAAGCTGTATCCTTGTAGAACAGGGCCGGCTCTATGGCATGGGCTATCTGCCGGCCGATACGGCCATCTATGATGCATCCGAGCTCAAGAACTATCTGACCCGTTACCCGGAAAATGATTATATGCGCGGGCTGATCTACGCCCATGCGGAACGCTGGCCGGCAAAAAAGATCGACTGGAAATAGAGAGCCTTCAGCTCAGAAGCCACCTTTGGCGCCCGATCGCCCGATCCCTGCGGCAAAGATTCTAAGATCAAATATTCTATAATTCAATCTTTTGACAGGTTGGGGATCATTTGGTCCAAAAGAGCGATAAAATCCTCACGGGATATCATTCTGGCACCCAGGGATTCAAGGTGTTCGGTATAGACCTGGCAATCGATCAGGGCCACGCCTTCCTGCTTCAAAAAGTGCACATACCGGATAAAGGCATATTTGCTGGCATTGCTGACCGTGCTGAACATGCTTTCGCCAAAGAATACCTTACCCAGCCGGATGCCATACAGGCCACCTACCAGCTGTCCCTCCTGGTAGACCTCGGCGCTATGGGCATAGCCCGCCTGGTGAAGCCGGATATAGGCGGCCTTCACTTCTTCCGTGATCCAGGTGCCATCCTGGCCGCGGCGTGCGACTGTCTTGCAATTGGAAATGACGCCGGCGAAATTGGTATCGATGCGGAACTCGAAAGCATTTCGTTTGAGGAGCTGTTTCATGCTCTTGCTTTCTCTAAGCTCTTCGGGGAAAAGGACGAATCGCGGGTCCGGACACCACCAGAGGATATGTTGTCCCTCGTACCAGGGAAAAATGCCCTGGCGGTAGGCCAGCAATAATCGTTCTGTCGAGAGATCACCGCCGACGGCCAACAACCCATCGGGTTCGGATAAATGCACCGGCGGAAAAATAAGCTCGTTGTTAAGAAGGAATAGCGACATGTCGATAGGCTGTCAGGTCAGGACGCCGAAAAGGTCTCGACGGTGGCGCCGATACCGCGATCGGTGATAGCATCGGCGAGCGGCTTCAACTCTTCATACGAGCCCCGCTTTACGGCATATTTCCCCTTGGTATGGATGATCATGGCGCATTGTTCGGCTTGTTCGATCGAATGCCCGCACACTTCCACCAATGTTTCGATCACCCACTCGAATGTATTCACTTCATCGTTCCAGACGATCAGGCTGAATGGATCTTCGTAGGCGGTAAGCACATCGATGTCTTCCAGCTCTACCGGTCTCGGATTGTTTAACATTTCGGGCATCGGCTATGTTCTTTTCACAAAATTACATCTTTCGGCTGCCTGTACAAGGCCTTTGACCTATTTTTGCGTTTTGTCAATTATGACCCCGGAAAGAGAAAATCGGATCACCAGCGTTCTGGACAAGCGACAGGGCAACCTCACGATCGTATTGGAGAATGTCTTCGACCCTCACAATATCTCGGCTGTGATGCGGACATGTGACGCAGTCGGCGTGCAGGACGTCTTTATCCTCAACACCCGTATACCCAGGCATAAGAAATGGGGTGCCAAAAGCAGCAGCAGCGCGGCTCAATGGCTGACCATTCATCAGTATACCGATGCCCGCGAATGCTTCGGAGAAGTGCGCCGTCGCGCGGATGCGGTCTTTACCACTCACCTGGCCCACGACGCTGTGTCCTTGTACGACATGGACCTCACCGGCCGCATCGCGCTGGTATTCGGCAATGAACATTCCGGTGTCAGCGATGAGATCCGCGCTTTTTCGGATGGTAATTTTATCATTCCGCAAGTCGGTATCATCCGGTCGCTGAACATCTCCGTAGCCTGTGCTGTTTCGTTGTATGAGGCCTACCGTCAGAAGCAGGCCGCCGGCCACTACGACCGCCGCGGGTTGACGCCTGACCGCTATGACAGCCTGCTTAAGGAATGGAGTAGGG
>DASZOW010000053.1:0-5211 GCA_035550615.1 Puia sp. | reverse complement strand
ACCCTCCTCCCGTGTTCCTGCGCTGCTGAGCCTGGTCGACATGCAGGGTCGAACCATCGCGCAGTTCAAGGTCGGAGAGAATACGACACAGATACGCGTGGAACTGCAGGGGGTCGCGCCAGGTGTCTATACGCTCGTATGGAGTGATGGGTCGAATCGCCAAACCCAGGCATTGGTAGTGAAATAGGCGGCGCCTATTTGCGGATGTCGATCGACTTGTCATAGGTTGCCAGGCAACTATCCAGTGGCTGCCCTTGCTTATATATGCAGTCGCAGAAAGCCTGGCAAGCTGCCGGGTTTTTGCTAGAAGCGCATTGATTCCTGCATTCTTCTTCGGAATTGCCGGGCACGATCTCGTATAAGTAGAAGGTACCAAAGATGATAATGGCCACGACCAGGAAGCAACCGCCAAAAAATATGAGGCGGAGGCGCTTACCGAGAGGCTTTTTTAGTACGGGAGGATCTGTTCCAGGCTGTTTAAACGGCAAAATAGGTTTTAAACGGTCATAGTCCCAAACCAATAAAAACAAGCATGCCAGCACCATCATCGTGATCAGCCTGGTGCCGTCAAAGCGGGTGGCATAGGTCAGGACACAAATATTAGTAATGATGGGCAAATACATCAGTGCACCGAGAAGCGAGGTACGCGGAATCAATAATAATATAGCCGTTATCACCTGAACAACCCCAAGAAAGGTATAGTAGTACCCCGTCAGATGAAGGGCGTCGAAGTAATGTCCCAGCGGATTATTGGACGGCAGGCCTTCGGCGAACCGTTGACCCAGAATTTTTACGATGCCCGTTGGGATAAAGCTGACGGCGAGCACGATGCGACAAAAGACAGCAAACCGTATGAACCATTTGTCGGACTTTGCCTCGTAATAGATTTCCCGGACTCTATTCATTCGCGTAGGTTAAAAATGCTATAAGGCAAAGATCGATTATTTACTTTGTATTTCAAAGTGCTTTTAGGCATTTTCAGCGCCGATAAGCTCTATCTTTGCCGGGGCTATTTTACAATCGAAAAGGGACTTATGAAGAGAATAGGATTTTTATCGTTCGGACATTGGTCCAATCATCCGGCTTATAAAACCCGTACGGCGAGAGACACCTTGCTTCAGTCCATCGATCTGGCAGTCGCTGCCGAAGAAATCGGTTTGGACGGCGCGTATTTCAGGGTACATCATTTTGCAGCACAGCTGGCATCTCCCTTTCCTTTGCTTTCGGCTATCGGCGCCAAGACAAACAAGATAGAGATCGGAACGGGTGTCATCGACATGCGTTATGAAAATCCTCTCTATATGGTGGAAGACGCCGGAGCCGCCGATTTGATCTCGGGCGGGCGATTACAGCTGGGAATCAGCAGAGGTTCGCCTGAGCAGGTAATCGATGGATGGCGATATTTCGGGTATGAGCCTGCCGAGGGAGAAACTGACGCAGAGATGGGACGCAACAAAGCGTTGCAATTTTTGGATAAACTCAAGGGTATCGGATTTGCCAAGCCTAACCCGCATCCGATGTTTCCTAATCCTCCGGGCTTGTTGCGATTGGAACCTCACTCCGAGGGATTGCGGGACCGTATCTGGTGGGGGGCTGCATCCAATGCTACAGCTATTTGGGCGGCCGAGAACGGAATGCACCTACAAAGTTCTACCTTGAAATTCGACGAAAGCGGCAAGCCATTCCATGTACAACAGGCAGAACAGATCAGGCTGTATAAAGAAGCGTGGAAAAAAACAGGGCATCGGCGGGAACCAAGAATCTCGGTGAGCCGGTCTATTTTTGCGTTGGTAACAGACCAGGACAGATATTTATTTGGGCAGGAAAGCAATAGAGCCGATCAAATCGGTTTTATTGAAAAGGATAAACGGGCCATTTTCGGAAGAAGCTATGCCGGAGAACCAGATCAGCTGATCAGGGAATTGGCCCAGGACGAAGCCATCCGGGAAGCGGATACGCTGCTGCTGACGATCCCCAACACGTTGGGAGTGGACTACAATGTTCACATCCTGTCTTCTATTTTGAAGCATGTCGCGCCCGGATTGGGCTGGCGGTAAATTTTAGTCCCGGAGCGCCCGAATACGGCTGCCAAATGCAGCCGCCTGTTACCTTTTCTTAAACTTTTTCGTTAATTTAGCAGACATTCTGCTTACCGGAAACCCATCGTCTTTCTCATTATCAAATCCGGAGAGTTATGCCAATCTTCATGGACCGTCATGATGTGCCTGACGTTACAGCTGAACAGGTAGCGCAATTGCACCAGGAGGATCTCAAGATCCAGGACCAGTTCTCCTGCAGGGGCCTGACCTATTGGTTCGACAGCGTCAGAAATACCGCCTTTTGCCTGATCGAAGCGCCGGATATGTCGGCGATCCAGGCGATGCATGATCGGGCTCATGGGCAGGTGCCTAACAGGGTCATCGAGGTCGATGCGGCGATCGTCGAGTCTTTTCTCGGCCGGATCGAGGACCCTGAAAAAAAAGGCGGCACCGGTTTAAACATCATCGACGAGCCCGCCTTCCGGATCGTCATGCTGGTGTCCCTACCCTATGGAATGCCGTCGCAATGGGATGCCTTCAACCATGCCGTACGGCAACTGGCCGGCGCTCATGGCGGGCATATCGTCCGGCAAAGCGGGAACAGGATCATGTTGTCCTTCCTGTCGGTGTCCGGGGCCGTGCATGCGGCGTTCGACATCCACTCCCGTTTTGATGATCTCCGGAGCCCGTTGCGGAATACCGTGGCGCTAAAGATCGGCTTGAGCGCCGGCGTACCGGTGACCGACAAGAGATCTTTTTTCGAGGATACCATAAAACTGGCCGAGCGGATGTGCAAGATCGTCAAAGGCGAGATCATTCTTTCTTCGGAGGTCAAGGAGCTCTATGACAGTGAAAACCCGAGGGGATTGCCGCGAGAGAAAAAGGCGTATTGTCTGACGCCAATGGAAGAACGGTTTCTGAACAGTCTCATGGATTTTACCGAATCGGTTTGGAATGACACCAAATTCAAGGTAGACGATCTGGGGAAACCGGTGGGCTGCAGCAAGTCGCAGCTATACCGCAAGATGATGTCGCTTACCGGCAAGTCGCCCAATTCCTTTATCAGGGACTACCGGCTGAGCGAGGCGCTGACGCTATTGCACAAAAGCACAAAAAACATCTCCGAAGTAGCTTACGAGACCGGCTTTACCAGTCCTTCTTATTTTTCCAAATGTTTTCATAAACAGTATGGCCGCAATCCTTCCGAATATCTGGCCGCGATGAGCAGCTGAGTCCGTCGCGCATTTCCCGGTGTGACCCAAATTTACCAGATTTTGAATCAAATGTAACAGGCGGCGGATCACCGGTCTTTTATCTTTGGCAAAAACCTAACATCATGACAAAGCTGGTAAGAGAACTCGAGTCTTCCATCGTCGAAAAGTTTGCTTCACAGATCAGGGGCGAGGTCATTCTTCCTCGTCACGAGCGGTATCATGAGGCGCGTAAATTGTACAATGCGATGATCGACAAGCGGCCGGGTATGATCGTGCGGTGCACCGATGTTGCCGACGTGATCTATGCGGTCAATTTCGGCCGGGATAACGGGCTGCTGGTGGCCATCCGGAGCGGTGGGCATAATGGCGGCGGCCTCGGGTCCTGTGACGGCGGCATGGTCATCGATCTCTCTGGTATCAAATACGTCATCGTCGACCAGGGCAAAAGGACCGTCCGGGTGGGCGGCGGCACTACGCTTGGCGAGATCGATCACGCGACATACCCATTTGGCCTGGCCGTTCCGGCGGGCATCATCTCGACGACCGGTATCGGCGGGCTGACATTGGGCGGCGGTGTCGGTCATCTATCCAGAAAATATGGGCTTACGATCGATAACCTGCTCGAAGCCGAAGTGGTTTTGGCGGACGGCTCTTTTGTGGTTGCCAATGCCGAGCAGCATGCCGATCTGTTCTGGGCCCTCCGCGGCGGCGGCGGCAATTTCGGCGTGGTGACGTCCTTTACCTTCCGGGCGCATCCCGTTAAGGAAGTATATGCGGGACCGACCTTGTGGCCCGTCGAGCAAACGCCGGAGATCATGGAGTGGTATCATGAATTTATCGAGAATGCCCCCGACGAGCTCAGCGGATTTTTTGCCATACTCACGATACCCGGCCCACCCTTCCCCGAGTTCCTGCATCATAAGAAGTTTTGCGGAATAGTATGGTGTTATGCCGGGGACATGGCAAAGGCGGAAGAAGTGTTCAAGCCGATCCGCGCAAAAGCGCCGGTGTTCGAGCATGCCGGTCCTATGCCCTATCCCTTTTTGCAACAGCTGTTCGACGGATTGTTGCCGCCCGGGCTGCAATGGTACTGGCGCGCCGATTTCTTTGACGAGCTGGGGCCCGAGGTCCGGGACAAACATCTCGAATTTGGAAATAAGATCCCGACCCCGCTTTCGCAGATGCATCTCTACCCCATCAGCGGTGCGGCCAGCAGAGTCGCAAGCGATGCCACCCCCTGGGCTTACCGGGACGCACGCTATGCGGGCGTGATCGTCGGAGTGGACCCGCTTCCGGCAAATGCGGAAAGGATCACGAGCTGGTGTAAGGAGTACTGGGAGGCGCTTCATCCTTTTTCTTCGGGCGGCGCCTATCTGAACTTTATCATGAACGAAGGCCAGGACCGGATCAAGGCCAGCTATGGAAAGAACTATGACCGGCTCACGGCAGTCAAACAAAAATACGATCCCGATAATTTCTTCCGTGTCAATCAGAATATCCCGGCAGCAGTAAAGGAATTTGCCTGATCATCTATTCTACCAGTATTTCATCGGCAAATAGCCAGGACATCGAACCCTTGAACAAATACCCATCCGGTATCTGGCCAAATGCTTTAGCCACCACCCGGATATAGCGGGCCTTGCGCCCTACCGGCACCCTGACTTTTTGCAGATGGGGTTCACCGCGGATATTCCCGGCTTCGTTTGGCCGCTCGCCCACCAGGTCGAAATGCCGGCCATCCATGCTGGTATAGACGGATACGGAAGGCGGTAAGAAAATTCCGCTGTTCGGATCGCAAAGAAAACTCGCGGTAACCACCGCGACGGGGATGATCTTTTGCAGATCGATGGTCGCATTCAGATCGGCCCCATTAAAGCCAAGCCATTTTCCGTCCTTGAACGCCGTCGTGCCCATGACCCCGTCCGTGAGACTGGCGTCGCCTGCTGCCGCATAATGTG
>DASZOW010000052.1:0-4830 GCA_035550615.1 Puia sp. | reverse complement strand
CCCGTATAGCGCAAAGCCCAGCACAAAGGATGTCAGGATGCCCACCGCAAAACTTCGGTTCTTCAGGATGCGGAAATTAACCACGGGGTGATCCGTGCTGATCTCACGCCAGACAAAAACGATGGCTGCCAGGATGGTGCTAACGGTCAGCACAATGATATAGGTCTTTGCGAACCAGTCTTCCGATTCTCCTTTTTCCAGCACCACCTGCAAACTGCCAACGCCGATCGCCAGGAATAGGATGCCCCACCAGTCTACAGGTTTGCCTTTGGCATATTTCGGCGATTCCCGAACGAAGACCGATACACAGAAGGCCGCGATCGCTCCGATGGGTATATTCACATAAAAGATCCAGGGCCAGGTAAAGTGGTCGGTGATATAGCCGCCGATCGTGGGACCGACCGTAGGGCCGACGACCGCACCCATGCCGAACAATGCCGTTGCCATACCGATCTCTTCACGCGGCCAGGTCTCCATCAATATCGCTTGCGCCGTGGACAGCAAACCGCCGCCCGCAAGCCCCTGCAATAGCCGGAATGCCACCAGTTCGCCGAGGCTATGCGCATGACCGCACAAAAACGAGGTGACGGTGAATGCAAGGATCGAGGTGATAAAATAATTCTTACGTCCGAAGCGGTCACCCAGCCAGCCAGACATGGGAAGCACGATCACGTTCGCCACGGCATAACCCGTGACGATCCAGCCCGCATCTTCCAGCGTCGCCCCCAGGTTCCCCATGATCTGGGGAAGCGCCACGTTCACGATCGTAGTATCGATCAGTTCCAGCAGCGAGGCGACGATCACCGTAATGGTGATGATCCATTTTCTTAAACCATGTTCAGCCATGATTCTAAATATTTTGAATTCAAATTCGATTAACTCCCGCCCTTACTTGGTATGGACGACAACGTACACACTCATGCCGGGTCTCAGCAGCCGCATCAGCGAAGTATCTGCATTGATCTTGATCCGAACAGGAACACGTTGTACCACTTTTACGAAATTACCCGTGGCATTATCCGGAGGCAGCAGCGAAAATTTAGCCCCGGTGGCGCCGGAGAAAGATTCGACCTCGCCATGGAAGGTGCTATCGCTATAGGCATCCGCCGTGATATCCACCTTTTCGCCGATACGGAGAGGTTCCATCTGCGTCTCCTTGAAATTGGCGGTGACATAGATACCTTTTTCGTTGACGATGGCAAACAGCGTCTGGCCAGCCTGCACGAGCTGTCCGAGCTGGATATTCCTTTTGGACACGATCCCGCTGGCGGGAGCGGTGATCACGGTATAGCTCAGCTGTAATTTTGCGAAATCGACGTCGGCCTGGCGGGTTGCCAGATTAGCGGCGGTAGCCCCGACCTGGCGTTGATTTACATCCACGCGTTTCGTTTGTGTCGGCACCTGGCTCTGAGCGATCGCAAGCGCGGCCTCGGCGGATTCCTTGGCGGCCTTCGCATCGTCGAACTGCGCCTTGGTGATGGCATGATCGTTATACAGGTTCTCATACCGCGTATAATCTTCGTTTGCTTTCCAAACGCCCACCTTGGCTTGTTGAACATTAGCGAGTGCTGTTGCAATATTGGTCCTGGCCTCATTGACCTGCACCTGCGAAACGTCCACCGTTTGTTTGGTAGACGCGAGGGCAGCCAGCGCCTGTTGCAGCTTGACCTGGTAGTCCCGGTCATCGAGCACAACCAACGTATCGCCGGCATGCACGTATTGGTTATCCACGAAGCGGATCTCCTTGACGTATCCGCCTACGCGGGCTACTACAGGGCTGATATCGGCATCGACCTGCGCGTTGTCCGTCACCTCGTGCGCGCTATAGTAAATGTATTCTTTGATACCAAAGACCAGGGCGCCCACCAACACCAGTGACAGGATGATGGGAAAAACAAGTTTCTTACGACCTTTCTTCTGTGTGTTATTTTGTTCCATATTCTTAAGACGATTTTGAAAGCTGTTTTAAAAGTTAGTTTTAGAGATGGATCTTTCCGGTCGATCTCAATACGTTGTAATACGCGATCGTTGCATCGGACTGAGCCAGCTGCAGATTGATCCGGGCCTGATATAGCTGCGTCTGCGCATCGATCCGGTCCGTCGTCGTCACCAGGTTATTCCGGAATTTCGATTCGGTGATGCGCTCGTTCTCCTGCGCCTGGTCTACGGCCACCTGCAACAGTTTGATTTTTGCCTGGGCCGTCTGATAGGACATGAATTGTTTGTGTACATCCTCGTGGATATCGTCGAGCGCCTGGTCGCGCTGGGTGTTGAGCTCCCGGCGTTGAACGGCGGCTTCGCGCTCCTTGTTCTTATTGGTATACAGCGTGCCGATATCCCACGAAACCCCCACACCCAGCGTGATCGGCGCGATCAGGTTGTTATTTGTCGGGATGACCTGCCCTGTGGGGTTGATATAGTACATTCCCGCGCTTGCCGCCACCGTAGGCAGCCGTTGGTCGTGAATCTTTTTTACATTGATGTCTGCCTGCCGGGTCTGAAAGCCCAGGTCCTGCAACTCACGGCGGTTCGCTTCGGCCTGCTGCAACAGGTCGGCGAAGACAAAGCTCTCATGGGTCTTGTAATTCAGCGGCGGCAGGATGATCGTAGTCGTATCCGGCAATCCGAAAAGGATGTTCAGATCATAGTTGGCAATCTTGCGGTTGTTCTCCAGTTCCATCTCGGTGATCTGCATCTGCGATTTCTGCAGCTGGTAACGAAGCACGTCGTTTTGTGTGGCCAGACCCTGGCTTTCGAATTTTGTGATCTCGTCCAGCTTGTTCTGCACGTCCTGCATGTTCTGCGCGACGATCAGCTGGTTCTCCAGGATCTCGTCGTAGTTCAGATAGGAGTTGATCACCAGATAGGTGACGTCTTCCTTGTCCTTGTCGGCATCGGTACGGCTCATCTGTACCAGCAGGTTCGCGGATTGTTTGGCATATTTGAGCGCATTTCCCGCGAAGATCGGCTCGTTAACGGAGAGCGTTCCCATATAAGCGGGGAAGTCAAAGGGCAGCTTTATCGGTTCCTTCGTTACCCCCGGAATGGCGATCAGTCGGGACATCATCAGTGCATGAAGATATTGGAAGCTGACCTTGGCGCTTGGGAGGGCGGCGTCTTTAGCCTGGTCAAGGCGGGTAAGGGCCTCTTCGATCTTTTCCTGTGATCTTTTCAGCTGTTTACTGTTCTGTATCCCCAATTGTACCGCTTCGTCCAGGGTCAGCGTCCTGGGCTGCGCATTGGCGATAAAAACACCAAAAAGTAAGAAGCATAAAACTCCTGCTAACTTTTTTTCCATGTTGTCTTTGTATTTTATCCTGGTTCAATTGATTATTGTTATTCCGCAGATCAGCTTTCTATCGGCCCGGTATCGTTCCGGATATCCAGGTGAGCCCTCAGCAAATGCTTGAGATGCGCCTTGAGCCGTTTTGAAAGTTTTTCACGGAATACATTGTCGTCTGCGTCTTCTCGTATGGCAAGAATGTTACAACTATAAACCCGGGACTGGGTATAGGCTGAAATGGTTCCCATGATGGTACCCACGGTCATGGGGATATCTACGCGTCTAAAGAGCTTCTTCTCCTGGCCGTCGGTAATGATCTTGTTGATCTGCTCCAGGTTCCGCATCTTCAACGCTATGATCTTTTCCTTGATCTCTTCCGACCGGAAGGCGGTAGCCTCCTGGTACATGATATTGTGGAACGGCAGGTTGTTCAGGATCCGGTCGACATAAAATTCTACGAGCCGGTCGATCTTATCCCAGGGGCTGAGGCTCTGGTCCTTGTTCAGCTCTTCCAGGATACCATAGGTGTATTCGGACCGGAACTGGATCATCGCCTCCAATAGTTTTTCCTTGGAGCCAAAATAATAAGAGATCATCGCCAGGTTGACCCCGGCGCTTTGAGCAATGTCCCGGACGGAAGTACCGTCGAATCCCCGCTCGCCAAATAGCCGCTCAGCTACAATCAGGATATGTTCTCTTTTATCTGACATTATGTTTTCGAATTGACCCCACAAAGTTAAACAAACGTTTGAATTAAACAAACGTTTAATTGACAAATAAGAAAAAACCCCGGATCGGGGTTGATTTTCAATATGTTTATGCGCCTGATGTTTTTATTGACCGGGTATATTACTGCCCTGAGTGAGCACCATGCCGGTCATTTTTTTGATGGTATACCAGCGGAAATTCTGGTCGGCCTCCATGCCGATGCCATAGAGGATCTTATCCGGGGTATAGATGCGTACCGGGTCGTCGGTGGTAAATCTTTCGGTATGCTGGTCCCACCAGAGGGTACGGCAGTGGACGGTATCTTTTTTCAGGATATTCTTGACCACCACGGAATCTTTGAGGAATACCTTTTCCTGGTTTTGCAGGTATTTCCCATAGTGAGCGTCGAGCTGGCTTTCTATCTGCATGGAGTCGTTGTAGAAATCCACGTGCAGGGTACGCGGGAATTCAGCGTAGGGCGAGTCCGCGCGTTGAAAGCGGAGCATATACGGGGCCGTAAGCTTCCCTTTGACTTTAGCGGTGAGTTTATTGCCCGAATCAGTCACCGGTTCGCTCAACATGCTGACGATGTCGATGGCCTCTTCCGGCACGATCTTATGGGGACCGGTGCGGGTTACCGGTGTCGTTTTATCTCCGCAGGCCATCGCCATACAGCTGATACAGGCGATCAGCAGCAATGCTATGGGGTTATTGATTGAAGGCACTGATGGCATATAGACCTTTGTAGATTAAATACGGATCGGCAAATATCTTCTTTTTTAGGTGGCGGGTGAAATATACCGCGTCGCCGCCGCTTAAGAGGACGTTAAAATTATCGT
>DASZOW010000051.1:0-4716 GCA_035550615.1 Puia sp. | reverse complement strand
AGCATCTCCACATCGTGACCACCAACATCCGCCATACCGGCGATCGCATCCCCGATCATTTTATCGGCCAAAGACTCATACAGCCTGCCCGTAAAGCCATCGAACAGGAATACCACCTCGCACGCTCAACCCCAGAAAAGCTGAAACAGCATAATCCCGAACACAAACTGCAATATGGCCACGAGCCCACCCTGCAGGCCATGTCGGACACCATCCGCTTTGTCATGGAGAATTACCACTACCGCTCGCTGTCCGAGTTCAACGCCGCACTGAAGCCATACAACATCCGCCTCCACAACGGCCGCCCCGGTGGCCGCATCCATCAGCACCACGGCCTTCTCTATCAGATCACCGACGAGCTCGGCCAACCCATGAACGCTCCCATCAAAGCAAGCGCCCTGCCGTCGAAGCCAACCTTCAAAAATCTCGAAAAACATTTCACCGCCGGTAGATCCCTCGACCCGGCTTCCGCTAACTATATCCGCTATGTCCTCGATCAGGCTATCCGCGAGCGGCCCGACTCTGCCGTCGATTTCCAACAGCGCCTCCACGCCAGGGGCGTAGAAACCGCCCATCCCGCAAAAGATCGTGAAACCGCTCCCGAAATTTTTTTCGTCAACCTCCTCGAAAAACGCGTCCTCACCACCGCCGACCTCGGACCCAACTATTCCCCATCGGCCATCGCCGACCGCCTCGGTTTCGACCCCTTCAAAAAAATCACCCGCGAAAAATCCCTCGACCACTCGCTTCAACCCGAGCTCACCCGCGAAAAATCCCTCGACCACTCTCTCCAACCCGGGCTCACCCGCGAGCGCCAAATATCCCAGCGCCCCGGCCACTATCCCCGGTAGTCATATTATGGTTGTTTGGTAAATAGCTGATTGGTGAAAGGTGGTGTGTCCGGCGCCTTGATCACGTTAAACTCGTGCTTTGTCGCCCGGTGACAATTGTTGCACGTACCCGTCAGCAACACAAAGGCGCTTCTGAAAGCCGGCCCGTTACCCGCCCCGACCGCCGCGCTGATACTATCCAGCGCCGGCCTGATCATCGGCAATGAGCTCACCTCCGGCCGGTCCGCACAATACTTCTCTATATCGTCCAGCGTTTCTTTGATCTCCCCTACCTCGAAGTCGGCCAGCTTCCAATTCCCCGCCGTGCCCGCAAACCACAGCTTTGCATGATGCACCTGGATACCCGACATAAACTCCCCCAACCCCGGACGATACGCCTCGTCGAGCTTCTTCTGCAAACTGTCTACCTGCGCCTGTAACGCCGCATTCTCCCGGCCGCCCGCATTACAAGCCGCCAGCGCTATAAAACCCGCGATAAAGAAAAAGTAAACATACCTGGTCATTGTACACGCAATTTCACCAAAAATGCGATACCCCGGGCAATAAACAGTGGTCGATTTGAAAATATTCTGGCAACAAGCCTGGTCGATACTCCAACCCGTCATCCGTTGGCGGCCTTCATTAAATTCAGTAACCCGCCTGCGCTAAATCACTTCCCGGGCTGATTAAGGTCATTCGCCCGCTATCCGCTGCCTGCTACTTTTACATCGCTTTACAGACATATCCCTTACATAAAATCAATCATCATGTATTCCCGGACAAACCTGGGAAAAGCAAGGAGACTTCCCCTGCTTTTCTCCCTCCAACTCTTTGGCCTGTTTGCCGCCGCCCAGGTAAAATACAGCGGATCTTCGATAGACCTCCTCGTCAGCGGTACATCCACCATGCACGATTGGACCATGAAGTCGGTAAAAGCCGATTGCATCGCAACCTTCAATTTCAATGCCTCAGGCCAGATCAGCAGCATCGATGCCTTGACCTTCTCCACGCCGGTAACCGCCCTCAAAAGCGACCATACCTCCATGGACAACAACGCCTACAAAGCGTTGAAGAAAGACAAGGCTCCCGTGATCAGCTACACCCTGACCTCCGTGACCATAGCTCCGGCCGCCGCCGGAGCCAGCACCGTGACCTGCAACGGCAAGCTGACCATCGCCGGCGCCACCCGCGAAGCAAAGATAGTAGCGGTTTGCAAACCCAATTCCAACAACACCATCAGCGTCACCGGCATGGAGAAGATCAGCATGAAGGATTTCCTCATCGACCCGCCCACCTTTATGCTGGGCACGATCAAAACAGGCAATGACATCACCCTTACATTCAATTTGACGCTTAAAAAAGCTTAACCGGTGCCGTGAGGCAGCCAAATTAAAAACTCGCGTTATGAAACAGTTCATCCAAAACATCGCTTACACTTTACTGATCCTTATTACCGGCCTGACGCCCACAGCGCTGAAGGCCCAGACCCTGCAGGGTCAGGTTCCCCACCTGCGCCCCTACGATCAGACAGGTATCAATTACTTCGAAACGATCAAGAAGGACTCCACCCCGTACGACGGCATGAAGTTCCGCATCGGCGCCGGCTTCGCCCAGGAATTCCAGAGCCTTAAAGAACAGAACTATCTCGGCTCGGACAAAAGTTCTGCCAACACCTCCCTCTATAAGATCAGCCCGGGCTTCAACCAGGCCATGGCTAACCTGTATACGGATTTCCTGCTGGCCGACGGCGTACACCTCAACCTGACGCTTTACCTTTCCACCCGTCATCATAACGAGACCTGGGTCAAAGGCGGTTACCTGCAATTCGACAAGCTGCCGCTCAAAGGCCAGTTCTTCGCAGACCTCATGAAGTATACGACCATCAAATTAGGTCAATACGAAGTCGACTACGGCGATCAGCATTTCCGCAGGACAGACGCGGGTAATGCGATCTACAACCCCTTCATCGAAAATTATATCGTAGACGCCTTCGCCACGGAGATCGGCGGCGAGGTGACAGTACAGAATAAAGGCCTGTTTGGAGTCGTAGGCGTCACCAACGGCATGTTGAAAGCAAGCATCGACTCGGTAGCACGGAATGCGGCCAACGGCAACATCCGGAAAAATCCGGCCATTTATGCAAAAGTGGGCATCGACAAACAACTCTGCGACGTCGTTCGGTTGCGGTTGTCCGCCTCCGGCTATCATATTGCCAGCTCGCCCAGTAACGATCTCTATTTCGGTGACCGCGCGGGAAGTAACTACTGGATGGTCATGGAAAAACCATATACCGTCCCGGCAAGCGGAACAAGCGCTTATGAAGGCGACGGCTTCTCCGGCAGGCTGAACCCGGGCTTCGGCTACAAGGTAGACGCGGCTATGCTAAATGGATTTGTCAAGATCGCCGGTCTCGAGATCTTCGGAACTTACGAACATGCCGAAGGCCGCGGCGTCTCGGAAAAGAGGAATCGCTCCATGAACCAATATGCCGTCGACGGTATCTATCGCTTCGGCTGGAATCCCAAAAAGGATAATCTTTATGTAGGCGTCCGCTACAATGGCGTCACCACGCAGCTCGCCAACATGAAGAACGATATCACGGTCAACCGCCTTGCAGCAGCCGGCGGCTGGTTCCTGACGAAGAACGTACTGTTGAAGGGTGAATACGTCACACAGAAATACCTGGACTTTCCCACCGGCGATATCCGCAACGGCGGCAAGTTCTGGGGATATGTAGTGTCAGCGGTCGTTGGATTCTAAGCGGTCGTTGGATCCAATAAACGACGCCGCGCCCTCCGGGCGCGGCGTCACTAAGCCACAGTCATGAACACCATCTGCACCTTCCTCAGCCTCCTCCTGCTCACCGGCCTTCCCGTAAAGGACTCCGCCCGCTGGCTCGTGGAAAAAACCAGCAGCCTGGCAATCAGCGGCCGCACCAACATCAGCTCCTTTACCTGCGGCATCCCCGGCTATACCGAACCGGATACGATCACCTTCACGCAGTCCGGCCAGGCGATAGCGCTACACGGCACGATGCGTCTGCCCGTCACCGGATTCGACTGCCATAACAAATTAATGACCGCCGACCTGCGCAAAACGCTTCGCGCAGATCGCTATCCCGAACTGGTGATCCGGCTGATCGATCTCGAACGCCTGCCCGGCGCCCAAAGCGGAACGCAAAATATCAAAAGCGGAGAACAAAACATCGAAGGTTGCGTAGAGATCACCCTGGCAGGCATTTCCCGAAAATTCGAGATCGACTACAAGATCCAACAGTCGACAACAGGCTCGGTGACACTCACCGGCGCCCGGAGTATCTGCTTCACTGATTTCAACCTCAAACCACCGACCAGGATGGCCGGCCTCGTCAAGGTCAACGATGCGTTGAACATCCTATTCACCCTGAACTTAAAAAAATTATAAACTCATGTTACCAAAAACAATGAAAGCCGCCGTCGTTCATGCCTTCGGCCAGCCTCTCAGAATACAGGAAATGCCCGTCAAAGAACCGGGCCTGCATCAGATCGTCGTCAAGGTCATCGCCAGCGGCGTCTGCCACACAGACCTCCATGCCGCCGGCGGCGACTGGCCCATAAAACCAAAACTGCCGCTGATCCCCGGTCACGAAGCCATCGGCTACGTGGCAGCCGTCGGGCAGGATGTCAAAAATGTCAAAGAAGGCGATATCGTCGGCGTACCCTGGCTCTATAGCGCCTGCGGCTGTTGTGAATACTGTGTCACCGGCTGGGAAACGCTTTGCGAACAGCAGCAGAACGGCGGTTACAGCGTGGACGGCGGCTATGCCGAGTACGTCCTGGCCGATGCCCGCTATGTAGCCCGATTCCCCGCAGGCATCGACTTCATAGAAATGGCCCCCATCATCTGC
>DASZOW010000050.1:0-3733 GCA_035550615.1 Puia sp. | reverse complement strand
CATCATCAGACACGATCCTGTAGCGGAGCACACTGTTGCGGTCAAAATCGCCGCAAAGAGCATGACCGCCAGCGAGGTGAAGACGCTTATCGGCAATATAGAGAAAGAGTGGAAGACCGTCTTCCCCGGGGAGTCCTTTGGATATTCTTTCCTGGACGAGAGCATCGCCCATTTGTATGCGGACGATCTTCGGACGGAACGGTTGACCAATGTGGCAATGGGCATCACCGTTTTTATTTCCTGTCTGGGCCTGCTCGGTCTGGCTATATTTTCTACGGAAAGGAGGACCAGGGAGATCGGCATCCGAAAGGTTTTAGGGGCTACGGTGTCGGGCATTATGGTCATGCTGTGTAAGGAGATTTTTTTGTTGATCGTCCTCGCCCTGTTGATCGCCACACCGCTGGCCTGGTACTTTATGCATGAATGGTTGCAAAGCTTTGCCTACCGGACGCCGCTTAGCGGCTGGCTATTTGTCGCGGCGGGAGCCGCGGCGATCGGGATAGCGCTGTTCACGGTCGGTTTTCAGGCGATGAAGGCCGCGTTGGCTGATCCGGTGAAGTCATTGCGTACAGAGTGACCTTTTATTTCAATTTCTTCCGAAGCCATGCCCGGGCCGGCTCATCGTATAGCTTTAAGCTCACATAAGCTAATATGAGCGCACCAGCAAATGTAAGCAACGCATAAGGCCAGGCTTCCAAAATTGTTACGCCTTTATGATTGCTGACCCAGGCGACATAGAAGTAAACCAGCGGATAGTGAACCATGTATAAAGGATACGAGATGTCACCAAGGAACTTGCATACCTTATTTTCGACAGCATCATGAACTTTGCCGCTTGCTCCCATGTATACGATGGCGGGAAATAGGAAGACGATGCATACTGCTTCGTATAATCCGTTTAGCCAGAGTCGATCTGCACCGCCAATACGAGGCATGAACAGCAGCACAATGATCACTATACTACACCAAAGGAAAGCATTCCTTACATTAGCAGGTTTTGCTACCCGCGATAACAGCAAGCCGGCGAAAAAAGGATAGATAGTCCGGGTCAGCCCCACCCGAACCTGCTCAACATTGAGGGTCCAGCCACCCGTGACATCTCCATTTGCATTGGTTAAGGCGAAATGGAATAAGACTATGGCTGCGATGGCCACAAGGACCGATAACGCGAATTTCGACAGCTTTCTGACTCCAACGGCATAAAGAATGTTCGCGATGTATTCAAAGAACAGCGACCACCCTACGCTGTTCAACGGATGCATTTCCTGCCAGCCGCGGATGTCCATGGATAGCGGTATGGGAAGCACGGTATACCCGATAAGCATCACCAGGATCAACTTCCATACCGGTACGGTGTGGATCAGCGGCCAGAGCGTGGAATCGGTGAAGTAAAATCCTATAGCGCCCAGCGTCATGCCTAAAATGACGAGAGGTTGAAGACGTTCTATACGCCGTCTGAAGAAACCGCCGATAGTAAGCTTGTCCCATCTGTCATCATAGGCATATCCTATGACATAACCAGACAGCAAAAAAAAGAAATCTACTGCCAGATAGCCGTGATTAACGAGCTGCGTCAGATGACTTGTTGCCAGCGGCTCACAAAGATGAAAGGCGACAACGATCATAGCGGCTACTCCCCGCAAGCCATCCAGAATAGGGTAGTGGGGTTTTGTAGCGAGGTTATTATTGTTCATAAGGCATGCGGGTAATTATGCGGGTTAGGTTGTTTTGCAGCTGGTTATCCGTTATTCGGTAAATATAAGTATATTACGATACGGATGAGATCAGCTGCAGCCTTGTTAGGATAATTTTTCAACGGGATGAAACGTATTGCTAAAAGATTGAAACAAATTGCACAAACACTATGGCAAAAAATAAGCTACTAAGAATGGACAATGTCGGCATCGTAGTAGAATCCATTGATGACGCCATCTCATTTTTTGAGGAGGTTGGCCTGAAGCTCGAAGGGAGAGGAATGATTGAAGGAGAATGGGCCGGGCGAGTTACGGGGCTAGCCTCCCAGCGCGTCGAGATCGCTATGATGGTCACCCCCGATGGCCATAGCCGCCTCGAGATCTCGCGATTTCTCACCCCGCCTACAGTCGCCGACCACCGGAACGATCCTGTGAATGCTTTGGGGTACCTACGCGTGATGTTCGCGGTGGAGGATATCGACGAGCTGCTCACCCGACTCCGCCAACGCGGCGCGAAGCTGGTTGGCGACGTGGTTCAGTACGAGAACTCCTATCGGCTGTGCTATATCCGGGGGCCCGAAGGAATCCTTATTGGGTTGGCAGAGCAGCTTGGTAACAAAAGATAACAGTAAATAAAATACTATGAGAAAGATAATTTCATTTATGCACATTTCGCTTGATGGTTTTGTAGCGGGTCCGAATGGCGAAATGAGATGGATCAATGTCGATGAAGAAATTTTTGATCATGTCGGTAAGCGGATAGGCGAAACCGATACTGCATTATACGGACGGGTGACTTATGAGATGATGGAGGGTTACTGGCCTACCGCAGGAGACGAGCCGAATGCGAGCAGGCACGACATCGAGCATTCAAGGTGGTATAAAAAAGCTCACAAAGTTGTTTTATCAAAAACGATGAAAGACGCGGCTTTGACTAACACGCAAATTATCAGCGACAACCTTTCCGACAGCATAAATGAAATAAAGCGACAGGAAGGTAAAGAGATTTTGCTTTTTGGCAGCCCGACAGCAACCCATTCGCTTATACAACTTAACTTAATTGACGGCTACTGGCTATTTGTTAATCCGATTGTTCTTGGACAGGGTATTCCATTGTTTGTAGACATCAAAGAGAAAATAAAACTGAAATTATTGGCTACCCGGCAATTTACCAGCGGAGTAACAGAATTGAATTACATCCTGGCAGATAAATAACAACGAGTCGCTCGGGGCTTCTTATTTTCCATCCCCCATTCGTTCCTCATTTTGTCGTAAATTTGGATGACATCGCTATTGCTATCCCAAAACAATCCACTATGTTCAAGAAATATTATTGTGTATTTTTTTTCATTTTCAGCTTTTCCCTCCTGATAACCCTGTCTGGTTTTGCTCAACCGAAGATGTTGTCAAAAGGAGATGCGGCGCCTGTATTTAGCGCCCAGGCCAGCCTGGCCGGCAGCGAATTTGACTTTTCATTGAAGAGTGCCCTTGCCAAAGGGCCGGTTGTGATCTATTTCTATCCGTCTGCCTACACTGGCGGCTGTGATCTGGAAGCACATACCTTCGCCGAACTCAAGGACAAATTTACGGCGGCTGGAGCTACCATTATCGGTGTCTCTGCAGATGATATTCAGCGGCTGAATTCATTTTCTTCCGATTCGAATTACTGTGCGGGCAAGTTCCCCGTCGCATCAGACCCCGGAGGCAACATTGCGGCGAGCTACGGCCTGACATTTACCCCTGCAAGGCTCGGAATGAAAGACGTGCGCGGACAGGAAATTACCCATGGGTTTATCCCGCGAACCACTTTTGTCATCGATAAAGGAGGTAAAATTGCAGCAGTATTTTCATCCACTGCCGATCATATTTCACCTGCCGAGCATGTTGAAAAAGCGCTGGCGATCGTAAAAGCGCTGTAATTCGCGGGTAATGGGCAAATCCAATGGTTACGAAGGCATCGCTTCGCTCTTTCTCAAGGGGCGGGGTATAGCGATTAATGGCATCGGAAAGTCAACCGTGCGTAAATGGGCACAGACATT
>DASZOW010000049.1:0-2706 GCA_035550615.1 Puia sp. | reverse complement strand
CGCATAAACCGCCCCGGCCTCGCGAAGCCGCGCAAGCGCCGCCCGATAAAGCGGAAGCCGGTGAACCTGTGAATACTCGCGTTCGAAATCGTCGACATTACGCGGCCCCTGATCCCAGGGGATCTGCATAAACGTCAGCGTGTCGAAAATATCCTGTAAATAGTCTCGCTGAACGCGCTCCCGGTCCAGGTCATCGATACGAAGAAGTATTTCGGCCCCGGTCCGTCTTGCCAGCGCCGCTGTCAACGAAAAAGAAAAGACATTCCCTAAATGTAAAAACCCACTGGGCGTCGGCGCAATCCGTGTTAGCTTAAATTCCATCCACAAACCGTATATGAAACTCCTGTATCCTCGCCGGATTTTCCGGCGTCAACGTAAACCGGACTTCCAGCGTCCCATGCTCGCCTTCCATAAGGAACGAACCGCGCAAATTATTCTCCGGGCGAAGCGCCCCCACCCGCACGATCTTCCCCACCCGCTCAAAAAGCGCCTGGCTCTCCTTGCGCAGCGAGTCGACAAAATAATCCTGCCAAAAATTCATGGCAAAGATCGGGCTGGACTCCACCTTAGACCAATCCGGCAGCAAAGCGACCAGCTCCTTCTGCCGTTGGGCGAGTATCGGCGAGACTGCCGGTAACCGGGGCCGCAAACGCGCCAGCGTCACCAGCGTATCGAGCACGTTCATGTTGATGATAGACGTGTTGGCGTAGGTAAGGTTGGCAAAACAGATCACCCCGATCCCATAATCGGGCAGGATCATCCAGTTGCTGCCGAAGCCCGGCAATCCCCCCGTATGCCCGATCATTGTCTTACCCTTGCAATCCCTGGCCCACCTGATCCCATATCCATACGAAGAAACAAACGGACAGGCATTCCCACCCGGATAGGTAAACCGGGTATTGAGGTTATTGAACACCCATGGCTGCTGCATCTCCCGGCGGGAACTGCGTTTCAACGGCCCTTCCTCCTTGCCGCTTCGGCTAGGCCAGGCCGCCAGCTGAAAAGCGGTATACTTTGCAAAGTCGTCCATCGTCGTGATCATCCCACCCATGGCGCCATAGATACCCGTATGTAGCATCGGCTGCTCCACCCAGTCGCCATTGATCCGGCGATAGCCATGCGCCAGCTCGCCCGCGGGCACCCGCGCATATTCAAACCAGGTATGGTTCATCCCCAGCGGCTTCAAAATATGCGTGGTCACATAGTCCTCATAACATTCCCCCGTGATCTTTTGCAGGATATACGCCAGGATCGCAAAACCGGTATTGCTATATTCATACCCGATACCAGGGCTGTTCGAAAAGGAAAGTCCCTTCCGGATCATCGCGAGCAGCTGCGCATCGGTGTCCGCCAGTTGTCTGTCGCCCCAGGGATTGTCCTCCGGGAGCCCTGCCGAATGGGTCAGCAGATGGCGGATGGTAATAGACGGCGCATCCGAAGCCGGCCCCTTTTGCCCCGCCAGCTCCGGCAGATATTTGGAAGCCGGATCATCCAACCGGATCTTCCCCGCATCGCGCAATTGCAAAATGGCTACCGAGATAAAACTTTTGGTCATGCTGGCTATCCGGAAATCCGTGTGCGCGGTAACAGGCGCCTGCGTCGATATATTGGCGAGGCCCGTGCCATTGCTGTAGACCAGCTTGCCGTCGGCGACGATCCCATACACCATCCCAGGATAGTGATTCTTCAAAGCATATTCCTTATATAATTTGTCCACCAGCGGGAACCAGCCTTTGAGCTGCTCCACCCCCGCCTGCCCGGGATCCGGCGCCGCCACCATATGATCATAGATGAGCTTCGAGACGGTCGACTCCAACTCCGCCGCGCTTGCATGATCCGTGACGCCGCGGGATAACAATACCAGCACATACTTGCGCCCATCGGGCAGGAACACGATGCCGGAATCGTGGCAGGACCCCGTGATCCAGCCGCTCTTGCTTGCGACCCGAACGCCATCGGGCAATTTTCCGTCGATGACCTCCTTGAAATGCTGGTCCAGCAGAATCCGGATCATGGCTTCACACGAAGCCTTGTCTACCGCAGTGCCATTCGCTATCTGCCGGAACAGCAACATCAGATCATAGGCCGTAGTGGTATTGTTCATTCCCCGCTCGAAGGCTTTGTTGTCCTCCACGCCCCGCAGTATGCGGATATCGTTGGCGCCCATCTCCCTCATTGTCTTCATTACATTGGCGGCGCCAACCCTTTCGATCACCAGATCGGTGGCCAGATTGCTGCTCTCGGTGATCATCTTATACACCAGGTCCTTGAAGGGGATCTGCCTGCCCACCATTTTATATAGCTGCTGCTCGCTGTCGTCGGCGGAGTCCAGTTGATAATGACTGCTGTCCACGATGCTCACGAAATCATTGTGAATGGTCACGGGTTCATTGAGGTTCAGCCGCCCCGCGGCCGCCTGTCTGAAGGTCTCGATCAGCACCGGTGTCTTCATCGTGCTTGCCGCATGAAAGTTCTCCCGCTCGTTGACAAAAAATTGTTGCCCCGTCTGCAGGTCTTCGAATGCCAGTGCAAAACGGGCTTGCGGCTGCTGCGCATATACCGCCATGACCTCGCGGCGTAACAATGAAGTATCGTGGATGGAAAAACCAAAGGCGGGCCCAAAGCCCACAGCCATCAAAAAAAATAACGAAACACTTCTCATGGGCGCACAAAAATTGTATTTTCCCAAAAGATAATACATTTTAT